>CASDUM010000051.1 GCA_949283985.1 uncultured Mycoplasmataceae bacterium
GTAAATCATGATGCAACAGTAATTCCAATTGATAAAACTGATTGATAGATACCCATAGGTGAAATTCATTTAGTATTAAATGATAATGATAATACATATCCTAAAATGATATTATATAAAAGTCCGTACGCCATACCGTTAAGAATATGAATTGAAAAAAAGAAATATGGATTATATATAAACAATGATATAGTATGATATAAAATTCATATTATAAAACCAATTATAAAAATACTATTTTTCGATTTGTTTTTATAAACCAAATAAGTAAATAGTATTGTTCCAGAAATTTGTCCAACAGTAAAGACAGTAGACAAATATCCACTCATTGAGGCACTATCACTAATTTCGTTGAACTTAAATAATAGTTTTAATTGTTCTCTTCCTACACTACCAGAATTAGAAAACTTAACAAATGTTATAATCATTCCTATTGTTAATAAAAGAATATATAAGATTATTTCTTTTGATCCTTTTACTTGTTTAAGATTATCATTTTTTACAATTAAAGGAATATTGTTTCTATTTTCTTTTATAAAAAATGTACATATAAAACATATAGGAATAATTGAAATAGCTATAATTCATAAAATTAATAATTTTTGTATTTCAATAGAACCACTTGTGCTTGCATATGATTGAACAAATGCTTGAATTGGCCCAGTTATAAAATCTGCTAATATAGGAGGGAATGCCAAAATAGAGACGGTCAATAAAGCTCTTGATTTTCCATATTGTTCTTTAAATAGTAATTCATATGTACCAATAAGCGATGCACCAATACCTATTCCTATTGCCTGTAAATTTGATGTTGTTTCTGATTGAATGAATATCACAGGCATAATAGTTACTACTTGTAATATTAATGATAAAAAAATTACTGCTTTTCTGCTTTTAAATAAAATACCAAAAATATCAAATAAAGGTCGAGCAAATATACCAATTGCACCATATAACATTAATGGTAATCATTGTAATGTTTTATCAATATTATTTTGAAATTGTTGTCTATAATCTCTGATTAACATTATTGGAATTCAAAATAATATATAAGTTATGAATACCAATTTATAACCTTTATTTTCAAATTTAATTCTTCATAGAATAAATATTGAAACTAATAATACAATGGCTAGAATTGATAAGTTAACTATAAGCTCAATGGAATTGCTATTATTAAAAAAAATCATTATTCTTCACTTACACTATTACTTAAATTATAATAGAATCCTTTTTTCTTCATTAATTTTTTATGGTTTCCTTCTTCAATTTTTTTACCATCTTTTAAAACGATTATATTATCTGCATCCTTAATTGTCGAAAGACGATGAGCAATAACAAATGATGTTCTTGATTTCATTAATCTACTCATTGCTTGTTGTATTTCTTTTTCTGTTTTTGTATCAACATAAGATGTCGCTTCATCTAAAATTATAATTTTTGCATCTGATAAAAACGCTCTTGCTATAGAAATTAATTGTTTTTGTCCTTCAGAAATACCACTTTTTTCTTGATCAATAACCGTGTCAATTCCATCAGGAAGTTGTTGAATAAAGTGTCAAGCATTAGCCGCTTTTGCTGCATTAATAATTTCTTCATCAGTTGCATCAAGTTTACCATATCTAATATTTTCTTTTATTGATTTTGAAAATAGAAATGAATCTTGTAAAACAATTGTTATATTTTTTCTTACTTCTGATCTTTTGTATTTTGAAATATCTTTTCTATCAATTAAAATTCTTCCACTATCAAGATCATAAAATCTTGTTAGTAAACTTATAATTGTTGTTTTACCTGAACCTGTTGGACCAACAATTGCATTCATTGTCCCTGGTTTAGCTTTGAATGAAACATCTTTTAAAATCTTCTTATTTGGATTCATTTTATCATATGAGAAAACTATGTTTTCAAATTCAACTGATGTACTGTTTAAAATTAATTCTTCATTTGATTCAGAATCAGATTCTGATTCCGCATCAATAATTTCAAAAGCTCTAGATATACCAACAACACCCAATTGAATTTGATTCATAATAGACATTATAGTTGTAATAGGTGTTGTAAATTGTCTAGCAAACATAATAAATGTTAAAACTATTTGAAAAGCTTCATAAGGTTCAGGATTACCAAAAACACCTCCAAAAGGAACTTCATAAATAATAAACACTACACAAACTAAAGATACTAAAACTAAAATCATATTACTTATGAATCCATTGTATGGAAATATTGTTCTACCGATATTTTCCGCAGTTTTAGAAGAATGAGCTAATTCATTTGATACTTTTGAGAACATCTCAATACTTTTATTTTCATATCTAAATGCACTTACAACTTTATAACCAGAAATATATTCTTCTGAAATACCATTAATTTGTCCCATCGCAATTTGTTGAGATTTAAAGAATGGTTGAGCTTTCTTAATTAATACAATAACAACAGAATAAAGTAATAATAAACTTCCAATTAATATTAATGAAATAATAGGACTAATAATAAATATTGCAATTAATACTCCCATCATACTTATTACTGATTGAAAAATTTGCATTGAGTTTTGAGACATTAATGTAACCATAACATCAATATCATTTGTTAATCTACTAGTCAAATCACCATTTGATTTTGTATCTAAAAAACTTAATGGAACATTTTGAATTTTATCAAAAGCATCTTTTCTGACTCTATATCCAACATCTTGACTTATTTTTACCAAAATAATATTTGAGAAAAATAAAGCAACTGAATAAATAATATATAAAATTGTGACTAATGAAAAGCCAACTCAAATCGCCCCTTCTTTAGACAACCCTCATTCAATTGGATAGAAAAGTTGAGCTTTAATACTTGGGTTAACAGAAAAAACAACATTAGATAATACTTTAGGAAGTAAGTAAGTTCCTCCTATGTTTGCAGCAACACCAATTATTATTAAGAATATTACAAGAAAAAACTTTACTTTTTCAACTGAATAATATCTTCATAATCTTTTAAGAGTATGAGTTTTTTTCTCTTTTTTATTATCAAATTTATTATTCATATTACCCCTCCACTGATGTACTTTGTGAATCATATATCATTTTATATGTTTTACATTTTTTTAATAATTCTTTATGTGTCCCCATTCCAACAATTCTTCCTTCATCAAGAACAATTATTTTATCCATTTTTTCAATTGATTTTACTCTTTGAGCCACCATAACCAAAGTGGTATTTTTTAATTCCTTTTTAATATTATTTAAAAGTTTCTTTTCAGTGATATTATCTAATGCACTTGTAGAGTCATCAAAAATTAAAATCTTAGGATTTTTTACAATTGCTCTTGCTATTGAAAGTCTTTGCTTTTGTCCACCAGAAAAATTCTTTCCTTTTTGTTCAACAACAGCATCTAATTTACCATCTTTTTCCATTACAAAATCATAAGCTTCAGATATTTTAAGAGCTTTTATGATTTCTTCGTCTGTTGCATCTTGCTTAGCAACTTGAATATTAGATCTAACTGTACCACTAAATAATATTTTTTCTTGGAAAGCAATTGAAATATTATCTTTTATATTGTTTAAATCTAAATCTTTTACATTAATACCAGAAATTTTCACACTACCTTTATCAACATCATATAGTCTTGATATTAGTGAAACTAAAGTTGATTTACCAGATCCAGTTTGACCAATTATACCCAAAGATTCACCCTCATTTATTTTAAATGATATATTTTCAAGAACTGGATTTTCTCCTTCTTTTAAATATCTAAAATAAACATTTTCAAATTCAATATCATTCTTCTTTATTTTCTTTGCATTTGGTTTTGAAACTATTGTAGGTTTTGCATCTAAAACTTCATGTGCTCTTTTTATTGAAACTCTAACTTTTGAATAGAATTGCATTGCCATTGCTGTAAACATAAATCCCATTATAATCAAGAAGAAATATTGAGTAAATGTTGAACATGAAGAAAGTAAAACTCCTGCTTTTTCAAATGCGCCATTTGGGTCTAAATTCATTGATGCATATCCTGCAAATATTATTATTAAATTTAAAGTAACATTAACTAACATAAGCATCATAGGCATCATACATCCCATTATTACATCAGCTCTAGTATTTGATTTTTTTAAATTTAAATTTGTTTCATTGAATCTTTCTTCTTGATTTTGTTCAAGATTAAATGCTCTAACGATTCTAACCCCGTTTAAATTTTCTATCATAACTTTATTAGTTTCATCATAATATTTTTTAACATTTTCAAAATGTGGTTTAGATTTTCCAACAAGAAGAAATGCAATTAAAAACATTACAGGAATCATCAAATAACAATATGCAAAATTTGCACCTTCATCAATTCCTTTATTAATTTTTAAGTCAAGTGCTTGTCAAAGTGATAAAACAAACCCGCCTATTAAATAAAATGGTAATTTAATAGCAATATTTGTACTCATTATAAATAATTGTTGTATTTGATAAATATCATAATTAACTCTTGTTATTAAAGACGATGTTGAAAATTTGTCAATATCTTGAACCGAAAGATATTGAATATTCGTATAAATGGTCACTCTTATTTTGTTACAAATTGAAACACAAATTCTTACAGATAAATATAATGCACCTAAATTAAAAATAACACCTACTAATGATGTTCCGGCCATGATACCAATCCATTTACCCATTTCAGAGAAATTTCCTTTTATATAATTAATTGCATATTCATTTGTGTCCACTCCATCAGGAATATTGCCTGATGGCATCATTAGTAAATTAACTTGATACATTAAAGATGGTTGAATTAAATCAACAGCAACAGAAAGAACAACTAAAAAAATTGAAAAACATAAAATCAACGCCTCTTTCTTTGTTGCAAATTTAAATAATCTTTTCATATTTGATTCCTCCTTTTATAATCATCTTATTTTATGATATTTACTAGCATTTTAAAAATACTTAATATATATTATAGTACTTATTTACCAAAATGATTAATATCTTAATAAAAAAATAAAATATAGCATATAATATTATGGAAAGTAGGTAAAATGTTAAAAGTAATAGATCATCCTTTAATAAAGGATAAGTTAACAAGAATAAGAAAATCAACTACTGAATCTACTAAATTTAGAGAAAATTTAGAAGAATTAACAAAGTTGATGATTTATGAAGTTACAAAAGATTTCGAAGTAAAAAATATTGATATTGAAACTCCTGTAGCAAGCACAGTTGGATATAAACTAAAATACAACACTGTTTTAGTTCCAATACTAAGAGCAGGATTAGGAATGGTTGATGGAGTTAAGGCATTGATACCGACAGCTGCAATTGGACATATTGGATTATATAGAAATGAAGAAACACTTAAACCAGTTGAATATTATTGCAAAATGCCTCCAACTATTAAAGATTCTTATACATTGGTACTAGATCCAATGTTAGCAACTGGTGGTTCAGCAATTGCTGCTATAGATATCTTAAAGAAAAAATATAATCCAAGAAAAATAATTTTTGTTTGTACAGTAGCTTCTCCTGAAGGAGTAAAAGCACTAAAAGATGCTCATCCTGAAATTGATATATACACTGCATCACTTGATGAAAAATTAAATAGTGATGGTTATATAGTGCCAGGTCTAGGAGATGCAGGAGATAGAATTTTTGGAACAAAATAAAATAAGGAATGAATAAACGTGTCCCCTATTAGTGGACAATAATTAGAAAACCTGTCTCGCATAATTGCAAGGAGATAGGTTTTTTAAATTCAATTGA
>CASDUM010000052.1 GCA_949283985.1 uncultured Mycoplasmataceae bacterium
TCTAATATTCTAGTTTATATTTTTTTAATCCTTTATTTGATTTTTTATAAATTATTCACAATAAAGATCAAATTTGGTATTTTTTTACATAAAGAATGTTACAAGGAACAATAATTTTAATTATTTTTCAATAATTAATATTAAAATATTAATATCAATGATTTATAGAAAGGAAAATTAATGTTTGTTAAAAAACAAGATCTTCAAAATAATTATAATTTTGAAGAAATTAAAAAAAGTGAAACAAAAGAAAGAAACAGATGAATGTGAATCATTCTTATTGGATGTTTCTTATTACAGATGTTTCCTTATTGTGTAGCTTTAAACTTAACTGGTGTTTTTGTTGGATCTGATTGACAATATTGAACTATGTCAGCAGGTAAAGCAAGCCAAACTATTATCGGATTAACATTTACAGTTGGAGCTGTTTCAGCTGCGCTTGCAGGTCCATTTATTGCAAAAATGTTCAATAAAAAAATAAATATGCGTCTAGTATATTCAATAGGAGTAATTGTTGCAATTATTGGTTTTGTTGGTTCTGGTATAAATTCAATTATTATTAATGCGACTGGTGAAATTCCAAGTATTGAAGCAGTATCTGCAATTTTATGAATTTCTAATATAATTTCTCAAATAGGAGTAATGATATTCTCAGGCCTTGGTGTTAATAATTTAATTTCAAAATGATGACCATCTGAAAAAAGAGGGTTTGCTCTTGGATTAGCGTTCACAGGTGGTTCAGTTGGAAACATTTGAATGCAACAATTAATTGGTGTAATAGCTCCAATTTTTGGTAATGTATCACCGAGAGAATATGTATATGACCCTTTAAATGAACAATATGCAACATATTTAATTATGGGATGTTTAGGTTTAGTGGCTGGATTAATTGTAGTTATGTTTATATGTAGAAAACCTCTTCCGCCAATAGATATATTAAATGCAAAGTTTTCTGAAGATAAAAATGAAAACAAAATTCAAGTTTTAGAAGCTAGTCCATTAAATACAAGAAAATACCCTATTTATTGAATTTTATGTATCGGATATTTAATTCTTCAAATGGGAACAGTTCATGCAGCTAATAATACAGCATTTATTACAAATGCATTAGTTCCTTTGGGTGCAAATTATAACTCTGTTGTAGCTCTAGGAAATACATTGTTTGGAGTGTTCTGTTTAATCGGAAACTTTGGTGGTGGTATATTAAATGATAAACTTGGTCCAACTAAATCAATTTTCTTAGCTGGTATGATACAATGTTTAGCAATATTCTTCTTGATATTCTCTGTTACTAACTTGTCTCTAGTGTATGTATATTACGTGCTAGCTGGATTATCTGTTTATGTTTATACATCGACACCTGCTTTCATAAGTGGTAGATTATATGGCTCAGGTCAATCTAATAATCATATGGCAATATTAGGATTATTTATTGCTTTAGGATATGCAATAGTTAATTCTGTATCTGGTTCAATTGTAGGCGATGTAAGTAATAGTTATGATATTTTTGGTAAAGTTTCTAATGGTAATTATTTAGCATGAGGTATATTTGCAATTTGTTGTATGGGTGTTGGTACAATTATAGTTTCATTATGTTGTGCTATCATCACTAAAAAAGGTATTAAAGGATTACTAGAATATTCTCCAACAAAATATACAAGAGTAATTTTATTTAGACATAGTTTAGCAATTAGATTTGCTGCATTTAGAATAAAATTAACTGGTAAAGATTTTAGAAAACTTGAAAATAGAATTGAAAAAATGAATAAGAAAAGAGAAAATGATGAATATATTAAATCATTTGAATCCTACTTAAATTATGTTGTAAATCAATTATCTTCTTCAAAATTGTCTAAAAAAGAATTAGAATTAATTACAATTATATTCTTATATAACAAAATATCTAAATCTAAAATGGAACAATTTTTTGGTGTAGAAAGTTATCATAAAGAATTGAAATCATTAATTTCTAAAAAAGTGATTAATCAAGTAGAATATAAATTTATTGGTTCTTTCTATGAACTATCGGAAGAAGAAAATGAAAAATTAATTTCTAACATTTCAGAATTAGGAAGTTACGAACTAATTTTAAAAGAAAATAAATCTATTGATAATACATTACTTAAATTAGATGCAAAATTAGAAAATAAAATATCTAAAATAAATGAAAAAATAGAATTAACTAAAAATCAAGAAATTAATCAAGTTAAAAAAGAAAAATTAGTTGCTAAATCTAATTCATTAATTAAGACGATTAACGAAAATAAACCATTAATAATGGAAAAAATTAGTCATGAAGATGAATGAACAAAATACAAAAAAGAATATGAATTAATAGAAAAACAAATTTATGCAGAACAATTAAAAAATAAATTAGAAACAAATAAAGAAAACAAAATTAATAGTTTACAAAAGAAAATATTTAATTCTCAATACGTTAATTCATTTAATAAATTACAACAAATAGATGGACATGATTTATTAATTAATTATTACAAAGATAAATGATTAGCATATGATAACTTAATTTCTAAAAGAGTTAAAGACGATTTAAAAAGAAAAGAAGAAATGCTTGAAAGTAAAATAAATTCTATTAATATTAAAATTAATAAAAATAAATTAAAAAGAGAAAAAATATTTGGATAAAAATAAATAAGTATCATAAACGTATCCCCTATTAGTGGACA
>CASDUM010000053.1 GCA_949283985.1 uncultured Mycoplasmataceae bacterium
GAAAATGACAATATTAAAAATTTTATGGATTTTGGAAATAAATTAAAAACTGCTGCATCTAGCGAAAACTTTTCAACAGAATTCCCAACAGCATTAACTAACATAAGTAAATTTTTACAAAGTCTAATGGGATAATTTATGTCATTGATAAAATTTCCTAAAGATTTTTATTGAGGTGGTGCTTTTAGTGCACTACAAGTAGAATCTACAAAAGATTTGAAATCAGAAACAAATTGAGATGCTTTTTACAAAAAAAATCCAAAAAGTTTTTTGGCGAAATTGGACCAGATAATACTTGTGATCACTTAGAACATTACAAAGAAGATTTTGAAAAATTCAAACAAGTTGGTTGTAATTCTTTTAGAACAAGTTTTATGTGAACAAGATTGTTCCCAGAACAAGGGAAGTTGGATACAAACGAACTTGAAAGATACAAAGAATATTTTAACTATGCAGTAAAAAAATGGATTTAAAGTATTTCTTTGCTTAAATCATTTTGAATTGCCTGAATGAGCAGCAAAAAAAGGCGGCTTTTCAAATTCAGAAATAGTTAATGAATTTGTAAAATATGGTAATTAATAATATCTGAATTTGTAGATAAAATGGAGTTTATTGCTTCATTTAATGAACCAATTGTTCCTATTATTCATGGTTATCTTTCAGATTTACACCCACCATCAATAAATGATCCAAAATTAGCAGTTCAAGCTGTATATGGTATGATATTATCTCATGCAATGTTATCTAATATTTTTTATAGCAAACATAAGTCTAAATTTCCAAATTTAAAATTTGGTGTTATCTTAAATATTTCACCTTCTATTCCTTTAGACGGAATATATTATTCAGAAGATGATTTAAAAGCTGCAGAAATTCACGATATGTTATTAAACCATTCAATGATGTACCAAATGATTAAGGGTGAAATTAAAAAAGAATTAATTGATTTCTTGAAAGAAAAAGATCTTTTACCAATTAATACTAAACAAGAAATAGAAATAATTAAAAAAACAAAAATTGATCTTCTTGTAGTTAATTTTTATAATCCATTAAGAGTATCAAAACCAAATGGAAAGAGGAGCTATAAATTCCTTCATAACTTTTATAATACATATAATTGAGATAAGGTAAGAATCAATATTTTTAGAGGATGAGAAATTCGTCCTGAATCATTATATGATATAGTGAAAATTATTAAAAATGATTTTGATAATATTCCTTTCTTTGTTTCTGAAAATGTAATGGGTGTTGAAAATGAACATCTATATAAAAATTAGAATAATCAAATTCAAGACGATTATAGAATAGCATTTATTTCTGAACATCTAGATTGATTAAATAGAGCTATTCAAGAAGGTTCTAATTGTATTGGATATCATTTATGGTCCATTATTGATAACTGAAGCTTTAGAAATGCTTTTAAAAATAGATATGGGTTGATTGAGGTTGATGTGAACACTAAAAAAAGAACAATAAAAAAATCTGGTGAATGATTTAAAAAACTTTCGGACAATAATGGTTTTGATTATAACTACAAAAAAATTGAAGACACAATTAACATGAAAAAAGTTGAATATACTAAATCTTATGTTGACTAGGAGAATACAATGTTAGGAATTTCTATATATCCAAATTTAATAGATATCAATGAGTGTAAAAAATACATTGAGTTAGCACATCAAAATGGATTTAAAAGAATATTTACAAATTTTATCGAAATTGAATCAGATGATGATTTAAATAAATTTAAAGATGTTTGTAATTTTGCAAAAGATAAAGGATTTGAAATCATTATTGATGTTAATCCTATAGTTTTTGAAACATTAAAAAATAAAGTAAAAGATCCTTTGCAATTCTTTAAAGAAATTGGTGGAACAGGTATTAGAATGGATGAAGAATTTGATGGTAAATTTGAAGCTGATTTTACCAAAAATAAATATGGTTTGAAATTAGAAGTTAATGCATCATCAACAACTGGATTAATTGATAACATTATTAAATACAATGGTAATTTGAATAATATTATTGCATGCCATAATTTTTATCCACAATCATATACTGGTCTAGATAGAAAACTTTTTGAAGAAAAGTGTAAATACTATAAAAGTCTTGGTATTAGAGTTGCTGCTTTTATTGGTTCGCAATCGAAAAAAGCAATTGGACCATGACCATTAAAAGAAGGATTACCCACAATTGAGGAACATCGAAATCTTTCAATAGTTGATCAAGCAAAAGACTTCATGGCTAGTAATTTATTAGATGATATTATTATTTCAAATCAACCAGCAAGTGAAAGAGAATTAAAAGAATTGAGTCAATTAAAAGAAAATAGTTTCAATTTTTCAATTAAATTAGAAAATAATATTTCCCAAGTTGAATATGATTCAATATTCAATTCTGAAGTTGAATATTTAGGTAAGATTATATCGAATCATGTTAGACAAGATTATTCATCATACATGATTAGATGTTCAGCTCCAAGAATAAAATTTTCTAAAAATCCAATAAAAGCAAGAAAATTGAACACAAAAACATTTAAAGTAGGGGATGTGCTTGTATTAAATGAACTATCTGGTAGATATAATGGAGAAGTTCAAATTATAACAAAAGAGATTCCTTATGACAAAAGAAAAAATCTTGTAGGAAGGATTTCATCTTTTGATAAAAAACTTTTAAAATATATTGAACCAAACAAACCAATTAACTTTATAAAAATTAAGTAATATTGGTTAATTTATTTTAGTAATATAACAAAAAATATTCAAATTACAAAATAAAAAACCTATCACCATAAGATTTGTGTGATGGGTTTTTTAATTATAGAAAACATACATTGTTTTTTTTATATATTTCATCCATGTTTTCTAGCTTCTGATTCAAGGTTATTAAGTCTTTCATCAATTTTATCAACTTTAGATTCAATATTATTAAGTATATCATCAATTTTATCTAATCTTTCTAAGATTAATTGATTTGTAGATTTTTTCTTCACTTTTTCTCCTAGACGAATAATTGCAAATAATTTATTACTCTTATTGCATGCTAAAATTACTTGATGTCAAGAATAATTCTTAGTGATATTTGCAAATTCATCTTTAGATAATGCTTGAAAATTATTTAGATTAATACTTTTAAAGTCCATTTTTATACCCCTTTCGTTAATATATTTTTGAGAGAAATTATTGACTAGTCAATTTATTCCCCTACTTATAATAAAGGGAATTTTTATGTAAAATTATGGATTTTGGACAAATTCAGGAAAAATTAAAGACTTTTTATGAATTTTTTCTGAACTTATCTTAAACTTTTTTTAGAATTTTTTTTATGAATTTTTTAATATATTTTTA
>CASDUM010000054.1 GCA_949283985.1 uncultured Mycoplasmataceae bacterium
AGACTAGAAGAAGAAAGAAAAAGAATTGAAGAATAAAAAAGACTATAAGAAGAAATAAAATTAGCTGAAGTTAACGAATAAGAAAAACAATGTTATGAATCATAAAACGAAGATGAAGATAAATTATTAGGTGAAAAATCTAGTAAAGAATTAGATGAGGAAAATATTTTATCTCCTAATGAATTTGATAAAGAATTTGAAAATGAAAATGATAATGAAAAGGTATTATTTATAGATGATCCAAAATTATCAACAAAAGAATATTCATTAAAATCAATTTTAGACTTTGTTTGAAGAATGTTTATTTTATATAATAAAGAAACTCAATTAGATAATCTAATTTTTAATATTACTTCGCATATGCCTTTAATATCATATGCACAAAATGATTTTATAAGAGATCTTTCAATGGATGTAGATTCTCTATTCGATATGATATTAAAATTAGATTACAAATTAAAGTTCAATAGTAATTTATTCTATCTATATATTTCAAATCTATACTATGTTAAAAACAACAAAGCATATGTTAATATGGAATTTGTGGATAACTTTATGATTTGAGAAGATGAAGAAAGCAGAAGTGAATTTACAGATAAAATGAGTAGATTCATAAATGAAAATCCAGAATTTGTTGAAAAAATAATTTACTCACATTTCATTGAATATTCTTCATTTGTTAAAAGTTTTATTCCAAGAATTAGAGCTTCATTAACTCATAATGATATTTATAAAATTATTTGTTTAAGAAATAAAAACCAATCTAAATTTAATATTTTCAAAATTATTTTTGAAAATATGAACTACATATGTAAGATGTTAAATCTTGATATGAATACATTAATAATGAATAATGAAAAAGTTAATGAATTAGACTCAGATTTTAAAATTAACATTGTTCAAACATATAATGTTTTCTTAGATGAAATTAGAAACTTTATCTTACTAGATGGAAGTGTTGAAAATAATATTAATTTATTATATAAAGAATTAACTAATATTAATGTTTCATACTTAGTTGATATATGACAACAAAATAATCCACAAACTGAATTAAGTGATGATGATACTTTATCAACAATTATTTCTTATGAACAAGAAAAAATTGAAAGTGAATCCACAGAAAATGAATCTCCAAATTATAGAGAAGTAGATGTTAGATATAAAGAAATAGATGAATTATATGGTTCAAATAATGAATCAAATAATTCAGAAGACAAAATCAATGATGAATCAACCGACGATATAATTGATAACATTATTAATGTAGATGGTAATGAAGTTCAAGTAGAAATTGATAATATTCCAGACAAAATTGTTGACTTTGATGGAGAACAATCTAATAATTTTAATACATTAATTAGTGATTCAAACTATGAAGAAGAAATCAGAAAAGCATTAGGTGAAGATGATACATTAGATAGTAATTTAGATAATGTTGAATTAGAAATTTTAGAAAAACTTAAAAATGAAAATGATAAATTCTCAGAAAATTTTGAAGATAATTCAGATTTTAAATCTATTTTTAATAATGAAAACGAAGAATTAGATGATCAATTATTAGAATACGAAAAAAGAATTAGATCTAATATTGAATTAATTGAAAAAGAAAGACAAAAAATTAAAGAAAAAACTGAAAAATTAAAATTAGCATCAGAATCTAAATAAAATAAAACAAGAATCATAAATTTGATTCTTGTTTTTTAATATAAAATGTAAAAATAACATTTAATGATAAAATAAAAATTTTACTTGAAAATAAATATAAGTCATAGTAATATATATATATATTTAAATGAATTTTGGTTAATTTAAAAAAAGAGGAGAATTTAATATGAAAAGTAGATTTATCAAATTAATATTATCATCAATGATATTAACACCTATTATTTGTTCAAATTCATATATTATAGATATACAAAAGAAATCAACTTCTAATAGATTAGATAATAAAGCCATTTCTTTAGAAAATAAAAGAACTGATTCAAGCGTTGACGTTTCTTCTAATACTAATCTTAATGAATATTATCCAAGTGATTTTTCTCCTGAATTATTACAACAAGAATTTAATAATTATAAATATCGATTTTCGAAACTTGCTGGTTTTATTGCTCATGATGTTTATTATACATCTTACGACCAACAATATATTGAATCTAAAAAATTTGAAATTGATATAAGTGATATAAATGATGAAGAAGGTTCTCTAGTGGTTGGAACAATTAAGATTTGAGAAACTAGTGATGTAAAAATTCCATTTACTTTAAATAAGACTACTAAATTATATGGATTTAAAAGAACTTCGTACGCTACAAAAATTAAAGTAGATTCAATAGAAGCTGGTCCACCAATTTCTAATATTGATTTAAATTCTATTACTGAAAATGATTTGCAATCTTATATTTTCAATAATAAAAATAATATTATTAGAGATTATCCATCTAACTTTAGTCAAGAAAATATAATTGTCACCATATTACAAAGGGACGCATCACAAGGAACAATTAAAATAAATTTAGAAATAAATAATATTCAAAATAGTTCTGGTAGTCCTATAAGCGGAAGTATTAGCAAAGAAATCACAATTACTGGATTAACAACTCATGGAATTGAAAACACTACTATAAACTCAAATGTTGCCACAAATGGTATAAGTGTAGCTGGAAGTACTTTAGCTAATTATTCTCCATATGAAATATCTTCGAATTTAGGTGCTACTAGCAATACCATTAGTTCAGAAGTAATGAATTTTATTTACAACAACAGGAATGCTATTTTCTCAAATCTTCCAGAACAATGAGATACTATACAATATTATGATGGTATTAATTTGGGTAATGGTTACTATGAATTTATTGTATCAACATCAACTTCATTAACTTTTAAATTTTCAACAAAATATATAAATGCTAATGGTTCATATAAGACATCATGACAAGTCAAAAATTTTACATTAAAGATAACAGGATTAACAAATAAAGACACATCAATTAAAGAAGCCGTAGCAACAAATGGGATAAGCGCAGTTGGTAGCAATATAGCACAATATTCCCCTTATGAACTAGCTCAAAATATAGCAAATCCGAATGCTCCAAATCCTAATATAGGTAGATATGTTCTATCTTTTATTTATGCTAAC
>CASDUM010000055.1 GCA_949283985.1 uncultured Mycoplasmataceae bacterium
ACTTTGGAAATATACAAATCCCATTAATTTTTAAAACAGGAAGAGAAACTTCTAATAATATTTTTAATTCAGCAACAGCTCTTGCTGTTACAACATCAAAAATTTCTTTGTTCTTTTTACCAAACTCTTCAATTCTATTATTAATAAATTCTACATTTTCTAAATTTAATTCATGAACTATTTTTTTCATAAAATCAATTTTTTTTGAATTTGATTCAATTATTGTTAAATTAATTTTTGGATATAATATTTTTAAAACAATCCCTGGTATTCCAGAACCTGATCCAATATCAAGTAATTTTATATTATCAATGAAATTAAAATTTTTATACGGAATAATAGATTGCAGAAAATACTCATTATAAATTTTATCATCTGAATCTAACCTGGTTAGATTCATTTTTTTATTTTCCTCTTGTAAAATATATTTATATTTTTCTATATTGGTAAACGTATTGTAATCAATATCTTTAAAATTTTCTTTAACTATTTTTACAAAATCATCTTTATTCATTTTTTCTCTTTTCTACAAAAATTTTTATATTCATTAAATCACTTAAGTTTACCCCTGATATTCTAGAAGCTTGATCTAAATTCATTGGCTTAATCTTATTTAATTTTTCTATTGCTTCTAAAGAAAGATTTGGAACATTCTTATAATCAATATCACTACCTAATTTAAATGAATGTAATTTTTCATAATTTTTTATTAATTTTTCTTGATTCTTTATATATCCTTCAAATTTAATTTTAATATTAATTTTTTCTTTTCAGTATTCATCAAGTTTTTCAAATTCAAAATATGGTTCAATATCTTGAAAAATATAATCTTGCTTCTTAAGTAATTCGTATAAAGTGATGTCCATTTTCTTAAAATCAAACTTAATTTTGTCTTTTAATTCAATTATTTTATTGTTTTTTAAAATTTCAATGTTCTTATTTAATTTATCAATATTATTTTTAAATTCATTATATTGCTTGTCACTTATTAAACCAAATTCATGCCCGTATTTTAATAGTCTTTCATCAGCATTATCATTTCTTAAACATAATCTATATTCTGCTAAGCTTGTTAAAATTCTATATGGTTCTGTTATTTCTTTAGTCACTATATCATCAATTAAAACACCTATATACGCTTCTGATCTTTTTAAAATAAATTCATCTTTGCCTTCAATTTTACAAATAGCATTTATTGCTGCAATTAATCCTTGTGCAGCAGCTTCTTCATATCCACTTGTACCGTTTATTTGACCAGCAAAATATAAATTTTTAATAATTTTAGATTCAAGCGTAGGTAGTAATTGATTAGGATTTATTGCATCATATTCAATAGCATATGCATATTTTTTAATAATGGCGTTTTCTAATCCTTTTATGGTAGATATCATTTTATCTTGTACATCTTTTGGTAATGATGATGAAATTCCAGCAAGATAAACTGTGTCTAGATATTTTGATTCAGGTTCAATAAATATTTGATGTCTTTCTTTATCACTAAATCTTACAATTTTATCTTCGATACTTGGACAATATCTTGGTCCTGTTCCATTAATCATTCCTCCATACATAGCAGATCTTTTTAAATTTTCATTTATAATTTTATGAGTATTCTCATTTGTATATGTAATATAACAAACATCTTGCTTGTCATATTCTAAAAAGAATTGTTCGTTATGAGAAAACGAAAGCCTTTTATTTGTTCCGGGTTCAACTATTAATCCATTGTAATTAATAGAATCTTTAATAATTCTTGGCGGCGTTCCTGTTTTTAATCTTATTAATTCAAATCCATTTTTAATTAAAGATTTAGAAAGGTTAGAAGCTTTTGGAAATTTATCCGGACCTTCTTCTCTTATATAATCACCTATAAACGTTTTTGATTCCAAAAATGTTCCTGTTGAAATTATGACACACTTTGATTCATATATGTTATTTTTAGTCTTTAATCCTAAAACTACTTTGTTTTCAATAATTAAATCATGAACTTCTTCAGAAATTAAATCAATGTTATTATTTTCTTTTATTTTTTTTAAGAATCAATTATGATATTCTATTTTATCGATTTGTGCACGAAGTGCTCAAACTCCTGGACCTTTTGATGAATTTAATAATTTCATTTGTAATTGACAAGCATCAGCTGCTTTACCTTGCATTCCACCAAGCGCATCTATTTCTCTTGTTATGATACCTTTTCCGGGCCCACCAATCGAAGGATTACATGGCATGTTTGCAACAAGCTTTTCATCCATAACAAATAATCCAACTTTATAGTTTTTATTAGCAAATGCAAACGCTGATTCTAGTCCTGCATGTCCTGCACCTATTACTAAACAATCATACTTTTTCATAAACAGTACCTTTCTAATTAAAAAGTACTATTAAACTCCATAATGTTTAATAGTACTTGATAAAATTTAGTTAAAATTAAAACATAAAGAAAATAACTAAACCTATAGTTAAAATGCCAAGAAAGATAAAAAATATAGTAAGTAAAAAAGTCATTATAGACTTAAATAGTTGATTATTTTTATCTTTATTTTTATTTATTCTTTCAGTTTTATCCATAATTAAACATTTTCAGTTTTAATAACTTTTTGTCCCTTATAGTATCCACAATTTCTACATACTCTATGCGATTGAATTTTGTGTCCACATTTTGAACATGAAGTTAATGTAGGTGTATCAAGAGCATGATGACTTCTTCTCATGTTTTTTCTTGATCTTGTAACTTTTCTTTGTTGAACAGCCATGACGACTCCTTTCAAAATTAATTGACTTAAGATTTATTTACATATAATATTATATTATAAAATACTATTTTTTTATTTTTTTTAAATTATATTTTGTTTTGTGGTTCAATTCCTATGATTTTAAAACATGATAAAATTGTATTTCTAACACAAGATGAAATTGCAATTTTTTTCATAGTTTCATTTTCATTATCAGAGAGAATCTTACTTTCTGCATAATATGAGTGAAATAATGAAGATAAATCAGTTAAATATGAAATTATTTTATGAACTTCATATGAACTTGATATTGTCTCTATTAATACAGGTAAAAAACTTAAATAATTTAAGATTTCTCTTTCTTTATCTTCAAATATATATTTTTTATTTTCTAAATTAATTTTTTTATTGAAAGTTTCTAATAATTTATAGATTCTTGCATTAGCATATTGGACATAAAAAAATGAATTTGTATTATCATTACTCATTACCTTATCAATATCAATATCAATATGAGTGTTTACTGATTGTGAAATTAAAAATCATCTTGATCTATCAACTCCAATTTCACTAACAAGGTCATTTAAAGTTAATCCTTGTCCTGTTCTCTTTGACATTTTGTATTCTTTACCATCTTTAATTAGTCTAACCATTTGCATAATTATTACATCTAATATATCTTTGTTTCCTAAAGATTTAATTGATGCTTTTAATCTATTAATATATCCAAAGTGATCAGCTCCAACAATGTCAATTAATTTACTATAATTTTTTCTTGTTATTTTTACATTATGATATGCGATATCTGGCGTAAAATATGTTAATGATCCATCTGATTTAATTAAAACTCTATCTTTATCATCACCATATTTTGTCGTTTTTAATCATAATGCACTATCTTTTAAAAATAAATCATTTTTTATTTTGTTAAATGATTTTCTAACTAAATCTTGTCTATAAATATTTGATTCTGGATAATAGATATCAAAATTAGCTTTAAATTCTGAAAGAGATTCTTTTATTAAATTTAATAAGAATGTTTTAGAAAATGTATTAATAATTTCTCTGTGACTTTTGTTTAAAATCATCATCTTTTCAATCTTAGTATCTATAAATTTGTCACCGTAACATTCTTTTAAATATTTTGCAACAATTTTTGGTTCTTCACCATGATAACTATCTTCAGGTAGTTCAATTTTTATATTGAATAATTGCTTATATCTTATTAATACAGATATACCTAAGATATTAATTTGATTTCCACTATCATTAATGTAATATTCGTTATCAACATTTATTCCATATTTTTTAAATACATTTGATAGTGTACTACCGAACACTGCATTTCTAGCATGTCCAATATGTAAATCTCCAGTTGGGTTTGCTGATACATATTCGACATTGTAAAGTTTTTCTTCTTTTTGCTTAAATAGAGGATAGCTTTCTTTTTCATTTAAAATTGTTTTTATTAATTCTAAATAATATTTTTCATCTAAAAAGAAATTTAAAAAACCTGGACCAGCTATTTCTATTTTTTTAATGTAAATAGAATTAATTTTTTTAGATATAATTTCTGCTATTTCAATTGGATTTTTTTTCAATAACTTAGAACAAATCATTGCGACATTTGAAGAGTAATCACCATGAAATAAATTTTTTGTTTTTTCAATATTGAATTCAATTTTACTTTTAACACTAAAACAATTTTTTAATATTTTATTAATTTCAGATTTAATAATATCTATAATAAATAAATTCATTCTATTCTCCAATATATTTATTTAATTCGTTCACTTTATCATTTTTTTCTCATGAAAATAAATCTTCATTTTTTCCAAAATGACCATATACAGATGTTTTAGAATAAATAGGATCTCTTAATTTTAAATTTTTAATCATATTAGAAATATCCATATCAAATGTTTTTTTAACGGCTTCATAAATTTTATCTAAGCTAATTTTTTCAGTTCCAAACGTATCAATGTAGAATGCCACAGGTTCTGGAATACCTATTCCATAAGCTAATTGTATTTCACATTTATCAGCAAGTTTAGCAGCTACAATATTTTTTGCAATATATCTTGCAAAATAACTTCCAGATCTATCAACTTTTGTACAATCTTTTCCACTGAAAGCTCCACCACCATGATGAGCTATTCCTCCGTATGTATCTACAATAATTTTTCTTCCAGTTAAACCAGTATCGCCAATTGGACCACCAATAACAAATTTACCAGATGGATTAATAATCATTTTAAAATCAAGATTTAATTTTCTTTTTTTAGCTACTTTTATCATGACTTCAGAAACAATTTTTTTAATGTCAGACATTTTAGCCTTTTCTGAATGTTGAATACTAATAAGCATCGTGTTAATTTTTGGTTTTTTAAAATCAGTATAATCAATTGTTACTTGAGATTTCATATCTGATTTTAAAAAGTTATATTTTTGTTGTTTTCTATTTTTTTCTAATTCTGAAACTAAATCATTAGCTAATACTATTGGTAATGGCATGAATTCTTTTGTTTCATTAGTTGCATATCCAAATACTATACCTTGATCACCCGCTCCTATTTTTCCATCTTTTTTTGTTACACTTTGAGAAATATCAGATGATTGTGAATTAACATTTGAAATGATTGTAAAATCATTTTCAGTATATCCTAAAGGTTTTAATATATTTCATGCACAT
>CASDUM010000056.1 GCA_949283985.1 uncultured Mycoplasmataceae bacterium
TTGACGATTTTGAATTACCTGAAAAGGAAGATGATAAATACCAAGAACCGCTTAAAAATGAAAACAGAAATGTTTTTACCAAAGAAGAAATTAACTTTATAGATGATGAAGATGAAGAAGATGAAACAATTGAAGAAATAATTGAAGAAGATAGTTTAGAAAATAATGTTTCATCAATTTATGAAGTAAAACCACAAAAAATATCAATTACAAGAAATATTGGAAAAATCTTTGATGTTCCTGAAGAAGCAGTAATCCAAACTATGAAAGATAACCAAGTATATAACAAAAAATTCTCAGTTAAAATTCTTGGTGTTGGTGGAGCTGGTAATAATATTATTAAATATGTATACAATTCTAGAAAATGACCAGATTTTGTTTCAATTAAAGCTTTAAACACTGATTTTGTCGCTTTAAAAAACATTCCTGAATTAGATGGATCATTATATTTAATAGGTAAAGATGAATTAAATGGTAATGGTTCTGGTGGTGATCCAGAAATGGGTAAAAGAGCAGCAACTACAGATGCTGAAGAAATTAAAAAAATGTTAGAAGGAACAGATATTTTAATTATCGTTGCTGGTTTAGGTAAAGGTACTGGTACGGGTGCTTCTCCAGTAATTGCTGAAATAGCTAAAGAATTAGGTGTTCTAACAATTGGTTTATTTAACCTTCCTTCAATTGGTGCAGAAGGTAATAAAACTTATTCAAATGCATTATCTGGATTAGAAAAATTATCATATATCTGTAGTGGTTTTACAGCTATTAGTAATGACAGAATCATTGGGATGGATCGTGAAAGAACATCTATTAAAAAAGCGTATCAAGATGCAAACGAGTACATGAGAATGATTATTGATGAATTCATCAATATAATTACAAATGCAGCTGATGTTAATGTTGATTTTTCAGATATTAAAAACTTCTTTAATAATCAAAATGGATTCTTATTCCAAAAAGTTGACATAACTGATTATACTAAAGACGCAATTAAAGAAGCAATTGAAGAAAAAATTCAAAAAGGATTTACAGATATTGATATTAATGAATCTAAAAATGCAATCTTCAATTTTAAAATAAACGAAAATGTTCCAAGTGTTATTTTAGAAAATGCTAGAACAGCTATGAAAGAAATTGTTAAAACAAATGATTTAAACATTGTTAATGGAATTTCTTTTAGTGATAAATATGAAAATGCTGAAATCAATATTTTAATTGCTGGTAAATTCGAATTAGGAAGAATTGTTAATTCTGAAATTTCATCAACAGAACAACATTCTTATGAAAAAGATGATTTATTAAATACAGCTATATCTCCAGATGAAAACGATGATATCCTTTCTATTATTGAAGAATATAATTCAAAAACAAACAACTTCTCATCATCTAATATAGATTCAAATTATTCAAGTAGCGAAACTACTAGTAGTCAACCTGAAACAGAAAAGAAAAAATCTATTTTCCAAAAAATGTTCAAGAAATAATTAAAAATGAAGCTAAATATATAGCTTCATTTTTTATACTATTTTCAAATTTTTAAGATTGTATTTTTCATACATTCTTTTAAATAAAAAATATACTTCTTTAACATTTTCAAATTTTGATTTAAATGAAATATGCATTGTATCTGCATCTACTTTTTTAGTTAAAATTGATTCAGGAGTTATTTTTTGTTCTAGAAGGAAAATAAATATTTTATTAACGTAATCTTTTGAACACTCAAAACTAAATTCGCAATTAAATAGTCTTGGGAACATTTCTAGAATTTCATCATTCCATGTAAGCATATATCTTTTTTTGTATTTATCTCCAATAGGACAATCAACATTATGAATTGATATTTTCTTTTTATCTTCCATAACTGCAACACAATTAATGTTTGGGATCTTTGAACAACATTTTGGATAGTTTATACTTTTATAAGATACCCCTTCCAAACCTTTAAAATATAAAACATTTTTTCCATTTTTGTTATTTACATTTTCTCTTATAAACTTATATTCTTGTCTACTCGGTGTTCTTTTTCTAAATAGTGGTTCTAATATTTCTTTTCCTTCACCAGCTTTATGTTTTTGGACAAAATTATAAAAAGATTCAAATCCAACTTTCAATAATCTTGCTTTTAATTCGTTTTCACCAATAAAATCATCACCATATTCATTTTTTATTTTTTCTAAATAATCTTGACATTCAATATTTTTGCTTTTTTCAAATTCAATAAAATATTTTTGAATAGTTTCTTTACATTCTAATGATGAAACATATTTTAATCATTTTTCTTGAACTCTAATAATTGTTGAATAATTGAATTTTATTGCATCACCAGATTTAACTTTATAATAGAAAGGAACTTTTTCATTATTAACAATTACTGATGAAAGTGTTAAGAAATCATTTTTATTATACTTATATGCAATATCCAGAAGTGAAAGAGAATCATTACATATAATTCATTCATTATTATTTAGTATTAATATGTCAAATACTCTATTTTCAGATATCTCTTTTACTTTTATTATTTTTTTTTCTTCTTTTTTATCATCATCAATAACGTCGCTCATTAATTCAAATAATAATTCATTATTATTTTTTGTATCTTTTTTCTCTTTATACATTCAATGACTTGCAATTCCATAATTTGCAACATAATCCATTTCTTTATTTCTTATTTGAATTTCAATATAAGCGTTATTTGTACTTATAGTTGTATGTAGTGATTGATACAAGTTCAATTTAGGAGAAGATATGTAGTCTTTAAATAAATTAGGAATAACAATATAGTTAATATGGATTAAACCAAGGATTCTATAACAATCTTCCGCACTACCATCAATAATAATTCTATTTGCAAAAATGTCATTAAGCTGTCTTAAAGATTTTCCACTATCAAGTTTTTTATTAATAGAATAAATTCCTTTTATTCTTTTTTTAATTGTACATTTTATTCCAGATTTTTTTATTAAACTTTCTATTTGGTTAGTTATTTCATTTCATGTGCTTTGAGTATTTTTTATATAAGTATCAAGATTATTTTTTATAGTTGCATATCTTGTTGGAAATAGGACTTTGAATGATAAATCTTGTAGTTCTGTTTTAATATCATAAAATCCAAATCTTCCTGCAATATTCGCATAAATATTCATTGTTTCAGTTGCAATTTTTATTTGTTTGTCATTTGTTAAAAATTGAATTGTTTTCATATTGTGAAGACGATCAGCTAATTTAACAATAATTGCTCTTGGATCTTCAATGATGGACATCATCATTCTCATAACATAGTCATCACCGTTTTTTTTTATTTCTTTTATGCCATCATTTCTATTTTTTTCAGAAAATTTAGAAACTTTTGAAACAATATCCACCATATTTGCAACTTCTTTATTAAACATTTCTTCAATTTCTTCTTTAGAGGTGTTTGTATCTTCTATAACATCATGAAGAATACCTGCAACTATTGTATCAATATCACTATTTCAGTTAATTAAATTTATCGCAGTTTCTAAAGGGTGAATGATATATGGATCGCCACTTTTTCTTTTTTGATTAATGTGTTTTAATTCAGCGAATTTTATTGCTTTTTTAACAATTTTAATATCGGATTTTTTAAATCCATTTGATTCCATTTTTTTAATTATTTCAATAACAAGTTCGGCTTTTGTCATAATATCCTCAACTATTTTTGTTTATTTATGCAATTAATAATATATGATTATTATATTATATATATTAGATAAGGTAATTATGAAAGACATTAATAGAATTTTTAATATTGATATTGAAGAGGAACTTTTATATTCATTAAAAGTTGCTATTCAGAATGATGAAATTTTGAAATATATTTGTAAGTCTAGAAATAATGGTGTTTTTGCAATATTATTATCTAGTGAAAAACTTTTTACTTTCTCGCTAAAAAATAAAAACTCACAAACAAATGTTTTTACATTAGATGAAATTGTAAAAATGACAATTACTGAAAAAAAGAAATTCTTTGAATTAGAAATTTTTCTTGAAAATGGTGAAAGAATTTTAATTGAAGATGAAACAGCTATTTTATTCAAGGAATTTGTTGAAACATATGAAAAACTTTCTATGACTATGGAAGCTATATTTAATAAATCTAAAACTGAAGATGAAATTAATTTAAATGTAGAAAAAAAAGAACATAATAGCGAACAAAAAAATACTCAAAAGATTAAGCAACAAAAAATTGTTAATGATAACAAAATATCACTTGACACAACTTTTTCTAGTAATTATCTAAATGACATGTTTTCAAAAAGAAACATGAAGCTTCCAAATGGATCGTTAAGTAATATAGATAGAATATGAACGAAAGTTGATAGTTTAGAAATTGATGTTAGATCAATTGAAAATAATTTTGTAACTAAATATGAAAAACTAGACAATCTTATTAAAGAAAATAATGAAGAAATTTCTAAAGTTAATTTGTATGCTAGAAATGAATTAAAAAAAATTATAGATACAAATAAAAATGATATTTCAGAATCATTAAAAACTGAAATATCATTCATACTAAATAAGTTAGAATCGGAAATTCTTTTAGTCAACAAAAATAGTGAAAATATTGCAAATAATATTAGATCCTTAAAAAAAGAATTTGATAGTAAATTAATTTCTTTAAAAGAAGACCAAATAATAATTACCGATCAAATAAAGAAAGCACTAGAAGATCATAAATTAAATTCTAATGAAATATATGTAACTCAAAAAGCATGAATGGAAAGTAATAAATTTGTTAAAAAGAATGAGGATGCTATTGTTGAGTTAGAAACATACTTTAAAAAGTTTTTAAATAGAATTGAACTTGAAAAAAAAGATAATTTAGAATTTGAATCACTATTAAAAAGAATAGAAGTTGATTTATATAAATATATTGATGATAATAATAGAAACTCACAAGAAATAATTTCAAGAGTTAATTTTATAGAAAATGAACTTCAAGATGAAACGCAAAAAAAATCAATTTTAAAAATTATTGCAGGCTTGGAAGAAAAAATAGAATCACAAAATAAAGAAATAAAATTACTACAAGCACATTTAAAAGATGCGACTAATTCATTAAGCAAATCTATTGTAGAGAGCAACGAACAAAAATCAACAAGATCAAAAACATCTAAAATAAAAGATAGCTCTGATTTAAAAAAAGAAATGTTTATTGCTAAGAGTTATTCTCACAAAGGTATTAAAAGATTAGGTTTAAGATCTGGGCAATCAATTAAAAAAGTAACACAGAAAAATGAAATTGGTTTAGATGCATTATATGTTTCTAAAAATGATGGTAAGTATTTAAATATAGATAATTATGATGGCTTGATTTTCAAAGGACAAAAATATTACTTTGAATATCATAGTGATGAAAATGGCAACATTAATTCTTTTTGTGAAATCAATCACATTGAATATCACAATGGAATTAGACCACATAGAGGATATCAATTAAGATTCTACAAAGATTTTGTAGAATATAGAGTTTATGATGAAAGAGGAACAATAATTAATGATTCTGATTCATCAGCTGCAAACTACGATTTAAAATATTTGACTTTTTTTAAGGACTAAATTATGAACAAAATTGTTAAAAAAGCTATAATCCCGGCTGCTGGACTAGGTACAAGATTTTTACCAGCAACTAAGGCATTACCAAAAGAAATGCTTCCAATACTAGATAAACCTTCTATTCAATTTATTGTTGAAGAAGCTGTTGCCTCAGGGATAGAGGAAATTCTAATCGTTGTTTCTTCAAATAAAAATTCAATCATTGATCATTTTGATTATTCTTTTGAACTAGAAGAAAGACTAAAACAAAAAAAGAAGATGAACGAATTTAAACAAATTAGAAAAATTGCTGATATGGTAAATATTCAATTTGTAAGACAAAAAGAACCTCTAGGATTAGGACATGCAATTCTTTGTGCACAATCATTTGTTGGCGATGAACCGTTTGCTGTTTTACTTGGTGATGATATTGTTATGAACGAAGGCGGAGAACCAGCGGTAAAGCAATGTATTGATGCTTTTAACAAAACAAATTCAACTGTTCTTGGAGTTCAAAAAGTAAGTGATGATGTTGTTCATAAATATGGTGTTATAGATATTGATGCTAAACTTCAAAGCGATAAATCAATTTTTAAAATTAAAGGAGCAGTTGAAAAACCATCAAAAGAGGAAGCTCCATCAAATTATGCTATCCTTGGTAGATATATATTAAAACCAACAATCTTTGCAGAACTTAAAAAGACAAAAGTTGATATTAGAGGTGAAATTGAACTTACAAATGCAATTATGGCTTTAATAAAACATGAAAGTGTATATGCTAAAGAATTTATTGGAAGAAGATATGACATTGGTTCAAAATCTGATTATGCAATTTCAATTATTGATGAAGCATTAAAAAATCCAGAAACTAAAGAAGAAGTATCAAAATATATTATAAAGGTTTCAAAGGAATTAGGTAAAAAATAATGTCTAAAGTTGTTGTAATTGGAGGCGGTACTGGTTTAAGCTCTCTTATTAAAGGACTTAAAAATGTACCATCTATTTCAAAATTAAGTGCAATTGTAACAGTTAGTGATAATGGCGGTTCAACAAAAGAATTAAGAAATGCGTTCAATATTCCTGCAGTTGGAGATATAAGACAAGTTGTTGTTGCTTTATCAGAAAACGAATCAACAATTGAAGAAGTTTTTAAATATAGATTTGGAGATAAAATCCCTTCATTAAATAATCACTCATTAGGGAACTTAATTATAACTGCACTAATTGATATGGAAGATGATTTTTATAAAGGTATTCAAAAATTAAATGATATTTTTGAATTAAAAGGAAAACTAATCCCTATTACAAATTGTTCAAATATTGAGTTATGTTGTGAATATGAAGATAATTCAATTGCAAGGGGTGAGACATCAATCCCAAATAAGAATAAAAAAATTAAAAAAATATTTTATGAAAATACAGAAAATATAATACCTAATCCTAAAGCTATAGAATCAATAAAAGAAGCTGATTATATAATATTTGGAATTGGGTCACTATATACATCAATTATTTCAAATTTAGTTGTTCCAGGTGTAAAAGAAGCAATTTCTAAAAATACAAAAGCTAAGAAAATATATTTTGGAAATATTATGACAGAACCAGGTGAAACTGATAATTATTCAATGTATGATCACGTTACAACAATTGAAAACCATATTGGAAAAAATGAAATTGATTACTTAATTTATAACTCTTCAAAAATTAATGATGATGTTTTAAAAAGATATCATGATTATGGTTCAATGAAGGTAGAATATGATAATAAATTAAAAGAGTCACATGTAATTTCATATGAATATCCGTTGCTTGATTCAAACGCAAGCGATATAAAACATAGTCCTAAAAAAATATGTAAGTGTTTTACAGATTTTTTAGACAAATTAAATAACAAATAAAGCATCATTTAGTGCTTTATTTTTTAGTTTTTAATAACATTTTAATATATAATAAACATATATATTAATTAATTAAGGTGAAAAAAAATGGACTTAAAAAATTTATTTGAACAGTCTAGAAAAGCTCAAAAAGAATTTTCAACTTTTACTCAAGAACAAGTTGATAAGATTTTTTATGAAGCTTCAAAAGCTGCAAATGATGCTAGACTTTGATTAGCTAAAATGGCTGTTGAAGAAACTGGTATGGGTGTAATTGAAGATAAAGTTATTAAAAATAATTTTGCTTCTGAAATGATTTATAACAAATATAAAGATACTCAAACAGTAGGAACTTTTTTTGAAGATAAAGGTTTAGGAATTCAAAAAGTTTATGAACCTGCTGGTATGATAGGTGCAATCATACCGACTACAAATCCTACTTCTACTGCTTTTTTTAAAACATTAATTGCTTTAAAAACTAGAAATAGTATTATCATTGCTCCTCACCCAAGAGCAAGAAAATGTACAATTGAAGCTGCAAAAGTTGTATATGAAGCAGCGTTAAAAGCTGGCGCTCCAGAAAATATCATTATGTGATTACCAGATGGTTCTGGAATGGACGAAACTACAGAACTTATGAAACAATCAGATTTAATTCTTGCAACAGGTGGATCTGGATTAGTTAAAGCTGCTTATTCATCAGGTACCCCTTCAGTTGGTGTTGGTGCTGGAAACTGTCCTGCAGTTATTGATGAAAGTGCTGATATTCAAATGGCAGTATCTTCTATTATTCAATCTAACACTTTTGATAATGGTGTAGTTTGTGCTACTGAAAACTCTGTAGTTGTTGATGAAAAAATTTATGATGAGTTTACTCTTGAATTAAGAAAACAAGGCGCTTATGTTGTTTCTGAACCAACTGACATTCAAAAAATTGAAAAAGGAATGTTTAAAGAAGGACAATTCGGTGTATTAAATCCTGATATGGTAGGTCAAACTCCACAAAGATTAGGTGAAATTTTTGGTATTGAGGTTCCAGAATGAGCAAAAATATTATTAGTTGAAGCTACTGGTACTTCATATGAAAATGCTTTAGCACATGAAAAATTATGTACAATGGTTTCATTATATAAAGCAAAAGATTTCTATGATGGTTTAAGAATTCAATCTGAATTATTACTATTAGGACCAGGTCATACTTCATCAATTTATGTTAATGAAGAATTACACCCTGAAAAAGTAGAAGCATATAAGAAATCTGCTAATACAGGTAGAATGTTAGTTAATATGCCTGCATCTTTAGGTGCCGTTGGTGATTTATACAACTTTGGTGTTGAACCTACATTAACAATTGGTTGTGGTACTTGAGGTGGAAACACTTATTCAGAAAACATTGGACCTAAACACTTATTAAACATCAAAACATTAGCTTCAAGAAGAGATAATATGCAATGAATTAGAATACCTGAAAAAGTGTATTACAAATACGGTTGTTTAGGAGAAGCTTTAAAAGATCTTAAAGAAGATAACCATAAAAGAGTATTTATTGTTACAGATGAATTTATTTGAAAAACATATGGAAATAAATTATCAAGTCATTTATCAAAAATGAACATTGATTATAGAGTGTTCCAAGATGTTGAACCAAACCCATCTTTAAAAACTTGTAAAAGAGGTGCTGAAATGATGGAAGCATACCAACCAGATGTTATTATCGGATTTGGTGGCGGTTCATCATTAGATGCTGCTAAAATTATGTGATTATTCTATGAACAACCAGAAGCTGATTTCAAAGATTTAGCTTTAACTTTCTTAGATATTAGAAAGAGAATTGTTAAATTCCCTAAACTTGGTCAAAAAGCTAAAATGGTTTCTATTCCTACAACAGCTGGAACAGGTTCTGAAGTTACTCCGTTTGCAGTTATTACAGATGAAGAAACACACATTAAATATCCATTAGCTGATTATGCTATTACTCCAAATATGGCAATTGTTGATGCTGAATTAATGATGACTTTACCTCCAAGATTGACAGCTGCAACTGGTATGGATGCATTTACTCACTCTGTTGAAGCTGCAGTATCTTTACTTGCAACAGAATTTACAGATCCATACGCATTTGAATCTTTACAAAATTTATTCAAATATTTACCAAGAGCTGTTAAAGATGGTGAATTAGATAAAGAAGCAAGACAAGCTGTAGCTCATGCTGCGACAATGGCTGGTGTTGCGTTCGCAAATGCTTTCCTAGGAATAGTTCACTCATTATCTCATAAAATTGGTGGTCATTTAGGTGTAATTCATGGTATGGCAAATGCAATTTACTTGCCTTATGTTATCTACTATAACTCTCAACAAGGTGTAAGAGAAAAACAAGGATATTTCTCTCAAAATCACACAACAACTTCAAGAACAAAATATGCTAAAATTGCAGATATGTTAGGGCTTGGTGATGGAAGTGAGTCAACAGCTGAAAAAGTTGATTTATTAATTGAAGCAATCCAAGAATTAACAAGAAGTATTGGTTTACCAACTTCTACTAAAGAATATGGTATTTCTGACGAAGAATTCTATGAAAAATTAGATATTATGTGTGATGAAGCGTTCAATGATCAATGTACAGGAGCTAATCCAAGAATACCTTTAATTAAAGATTTAAGACAGTTGTATATTGATGCGCACGAAGGTAAAGAAATACCTAAATTAGCTATGAAATAAATAATTAAAATATGCATTATTTAAACATTTTCATTATTAATTGAATATGCTTAGTATGCATATTTTTTCTTTTTATATTCTTTCATATAAAATACAAATTAATTCAATATTAAAAACTTAAAAAAGCAGAAAAAAATTCTAGAAAAAGTTCACAAAAAGTTCATAAAAAGTCTTGAATTTTTCCTAAATTTGTCCAAAATCAATAATTTTACATAAAAATTCCCTTTATTATAAGTGAGGGAACAAATTGACTAGTTAATAATTTCTCTCAAAAATATATTAATGAAAGGAGGGGAAATGGACTTTAAAAGTATTGATCTAAATAATTTTCAAGATTTATCTAAAGATGAATTTAAGAATATTACTAAGAATTATTTTTGACATCAAATAATTTTAACATACAATAAGAGTAATGAATTATTTGCAATTATTCATCTAGGAGAAAAAGTGAAAAGAAAATCTACAAATCAATTAATTTTAGAAAAGTTAGATAAA
>CASDUM010000057.1 GCA_949283985.1 uncultured Mycoplasmataceae bacterium
ATTTTATTATACTCTAATATTAATTTTTTTATGAATTCTTCACATTCTTCTCATATTTTCTTATCTGAAAAATCAATTCCTAAAATTTTTATTGTATCTATTGGAGATTTCGAAGATCCAGATTTTAAGAAATCAAAATATTTATTTAAATATTCTTTATCTCCTTTTCAAATTCTTGATGAAACTATTAATGCACAAATTTGTCCAATTGCATATTTATAAACATAAAAATTTCCAACATAAAAATGATCAATTCTAAGAATTGTTGATAAAGAATATTTATATGGTTCTTTATATGTTTTATTACTTTTCTTAGTACCTGTATACTTTTCAGTCATTGATTCATAAGTATCAAAAATTACTTTATCTGTTATTGGTAAATTATTTTCAAGTCTATTAATCATTTCATATTCAAAATTAGAAAAAATAATTTGTCTAGTCGTTGTTGAGAAAAAACCAGTTATCATTTCATCTAGAATAAACAATTTTTCTTTATTGGATTTTAAATTTTCTAATAAATAGAAACTTAATATCATTTCATTTGTTATTGATGCTATTTCAGCATAAAATATACTACATGAACAATATAATTTTTGGTGTTTATTAAAATAATATGAGTGAAGTGAATGTCCTAATTCATGTGCTGCTGTATATAATGATTGAATTGTTGAATCATAATTCATTGATATATAATATTTGTTTAATCCTTTTGTTCCACCAATTGAATATGCGCCGCTATGTTTATTTGGTTTAGGTAATCAAGAAATTCATTTTTCATTAAATGCTCTTGATATAACATCAGTATATTCTTTACCATAAATTTCAAAAGCATCTAATAAAATTTCCTGTATTGATTCAATAGTATATTTTGAATTACTCTTTATAATATCTAATGATTTATCTCAAGGTTCTAGCTTATCAATCTTGTAAATTGAAGAGATAATCTTATTTCTCACACTATAAAATTTTTTATAATCATATGATAATCTTTGAACACCATCATAAATTAAATTTACAAAATTAATATTAACTTCATCAGCATCACAAGCTGCATCAATATAATTCATATACTTTCTTATTTTAGAAAATTCATTTAATTGAAGATAATTGTAATATAGTGTTTGAGTTAGAATGTATCGGTTGTTGTAATACTGTTTATTAAATTCAATTCAAGCATTTTTTCTTAAAACTCTATCTTGTGATTTTAATTTTTTTAGAACATCTGCAACACTATTTAGTTTATGTTTCTTTCCTTTTGAATCTAGTACATCATTAAATTTTGTTGTAGAATCAACAACAGAAGAAAAAATATTTTCAAACCCATCGTCAAGTTTTGATAATTTTGCTAAAAGATTTTCCTCTTTTTCAGAAAGAATTCTTTTTGAATTTTTAAAAATTAAATCATATGATCTTTTATATTCAATTAGATCTTTATCTTTTAAATATTGATTTATTTTCTTTTTATTCTTTAAAATAAGATTTTCTTCGTTTGATGTTTTTATTAAAAAAGGTTGGATGTCATTCATCAATCTTTGATTTCAAGATACTCATTTTTCATTAACTGTATCCTCATTTGAATGATTAGATATATAGTTATATAGTTTATTTGAAACAATAGAATAATCTTGTTCCATTTTTTTGTATTTTTTAAAATTCTCTAATGAATCCATATAAGTATCATAATTATCAAAAAGTTTTTTTAAACTGGACTGTCATTTTTTATATAAGTCTTCTAATGATTTTCCATCAAGAAGATCTTCCAAGTCTCAGTCATATTTTTTTGCATTTTCCATATTATTTTAATACCTTTCCTAGGTCTAGAGGAGATTGAGATAATTTTCTTTTATGTTCACTTTTTTTAATTAAATTATTCATTATAGAATTTGTTTCATGATAGCAATCTTCACCTTTAAAATATTTGTCCATTTCATTATAAGTAATTCCAAGTTCATCTTCATCACTTTGATTTTCAAATAATCCAGCTGTTGGTTTTTTACTAATAATTTTTTCAGGAACATTTAACTCTTTAGCCATTTCAACAATATCACTTTTTAAAAGGTTTGCCAAAGGAATAATATCAGAACCACTATCACCATATTTAGTAAAATAACCAGTCATTATTTCATTGTAGTTAGAAGTTCCAATTACTAAATAATTATGTTCTTGTGCAAATGAATATAAAGTTATCATCCTTAATCTTGATTTTATATTACCAAATGTTTTTGGATCGGTTTTTAATTCCTTTGTTAAAACTCTATATGTTTCATATAAATTCACAATTTTATGTTTTAAATCAAAGTGTGAAATTACTAATCTAGAATCTCTAATATCATTTACACTATTTTCAATATCCATTGATAAAGCTAAATGATTATCAGGAAAATACTTTTTTGCAATCGCAGAAATAACCGCAGAATCAATACCTCCTGACACTCCAAAGACAATTCCTTTTGTGTTTGATTCTTCTAAATATTTTTTCATTCAATTAACAATAAATTCAATTTTTTCACTTGTGTTCATTTTAGTCAATAACATATTCTAATTCATCATTTAAAACGAATATGTCTCCTTTCTTAGCGCCTTCTTTGATTAATTTTTCTTGTATTTCTTCAATGTTTACTTTTTGATTAAATCTAATAATATTTTCATCAGTTGTATGTGGGATTCTATTAATTCAATATGAAATTTTTCTTGAATTAATAGATCACATTCCATCTTCTATTTTATCAATAATTAATGTATCATCAATTTCTTTTTTTAATTTAATTTCTTTGTATGAATTTTCATCAACTGGAACATCAATTTTATTTTTATATTCATCATAATATTTAAATATATCATCAATTAAAGAATCAAAGTTTTTATTTAAAGATGAAATTGAATATACTTTATCTTGTAGATGATTAGATAATTCAATTTGTTTTTTATTATCAAAATCAAATTCATTTTTAGATATAGCTACAAATATTTTTTTATCTAAAATATTAGAATCATATTTTTTTAACTCACTATTAATTGTTTCATATGCATTAATTATGTTCTCATTATCATCTTCTAATGAAGAAACCAAATGTATTAAAACTTTACACCTTTCAATGTGTTTCAAAAAATCATGTCCTAAACCAACTCCTAGTGATGCCCCTTCAATTAAACCTGGTATATCTGCAAAAGTTAATGATCTATCACCTCTTTTAACAACTCCAAGAATTGGATTAAGGGTTGTGAATTGATAATTAGCAACTTTTGCTTTTGAATTTGATATAGAGTTAATTAGTGTAGATTTTCCTGCATTTGGATAACCTATTATTCCAATATCTGCAACATATTTTAGTTCAAAAAAAGCATTAACTCTTTCTCCTATTTCTCCTTTTTCAAAAAGATTTGGTGCTTTATTAAAACTAGATTTAAAATATGCATTTCCATGGCCACCCTTTCCACCATAACAAATAGTTACTTGTTGGTTATTTTCTATAATGTCACAAATTTTTTCGCCAGTATCAATATTTGTGATAACAGTTCCTAATGGCACTCTAATAATTGTGTCTTTTCCATTAGCACCATGGCACAATTTAGTGCCTCCATTTTCACCATTGTCTGCATATATAGACTTTACATATTTTAATTTTTGAAGATCATTTTCATTATGGTCGCCAATTACTATAATGTCTCCTCCATTCCCACCATCACCACCTCATGGTCCACCATTAGCATGATGAGCTTCTCTTCTTCATGAAATAATACCGTCACCACCATTTCCCGCATATAGTTTAATTGTTGTTTTGTCAATAAAACTCATAATTCCTCTAATATATTGTTTAGTATTTGTTTATTAAAATTATATGTTATTTATTCTATACGAAAATAAAAAAATGGCTAAAAGCGCCATTTAAAATTATTACCGATTAATTTTTGAATTTGTAAATATGAAGACTTATCATCTTATTCTTACAGTTTTTAATTTATTAAAAACTTATTCACTCAATTATCTAAATAATA
>CASDUM010000058.1 GCA_949283985.1 uncultured Mycoplasmataceae bacterium
TTATGTTAATTTTTATGATATTTAATGTCTTTTTTGTATTAATATTATAGATATGAAAAGATTAAATACAATAAGTAAATTTTCTTCAAAATATTTTATAGATACAATGAAAATATTAGATAAAAAAAATAATGTTTCTACATTAAATTTTTTTTCATTTAATGATTCTTATGTACTATCTGGAATTGAAGAAGTAAAGAAAATAATATATAATTCAATTCATAAAAAAGATTTAAAAAATATTGAGATCTATTCAAGAAAAGATGGAGATATTTTATCAAAAAAAGAACCTTGTTTAATTATTAAAGGTGATTATTCAAAATTTGCTTATTTAGAAAATATTATAGATGGTATTTTATCAAGAATGTCATCTGTTGCAACAAATGTAAAAAATATTTTAAAACTTACTGATAAAGATATTATCTTCATGGCCGACAGATCAGATATCTACTTAAATCAACCATACGATGCTAAAGCTGCATACTTATCAGGAATTAGAATGTTTGTTACAAAATCAATGGTTGAAAATTTACCATCTGACGCACAATACGTTGGAACAATTCCACATTCATTAATTCAGCAACATGAAGGAGATATTGTTCAAACTTTAATATCTTATAACAACTTTTTTCCTAATGGCAAATTAGTTGCTTTAATAGATTACAATAATGACTGTGAATCTGAAATTGAAAAAATTGCAAAATCAGATATAAAAGACAAAGTTTGAGCAGTTAGAATTGATACATCTTCAAGTTTAATTGATAAAGGATTAGAAAGAAAAGGTAAAAAAATATACGGAGTAAATTCAGAGTTAATTAAACTTGTTAGAAAAGCATTAGATAAAAAAAATATGAATGATGTAAAAATAATTGTCTCATCAGGAATTAATAAAGATTCTATTATTAAATTCAATAAAGAAAAAGCTCTAGTTGATATATATGGAATAGGTTCTGCTTTTATAGAAAGGACGGTTTTCTTTACAGGAGATTTAATAGAATTAAATGAAAAATTAGAAGCAAAATTTGGAAGAAAAATAGAAATTAATAGATATATAGATAAAATGGTAAAATGATAATAGGGGAAAAAATGATATCAATTTTTTATAACAAATCATTACTTAATGATACGATGACTATTTCAGTTTCTTCAAATAAACCAATTAACTTTGAAAAAAATGAATATGGTGTTAAATTATTAGGTGAAAATAATGAATTATTGGGAATTAATATATTCAATTTATCAAAGTATATTAATGTTCCTGAAGGATATCTTTATATTACAAAAACTTTAGATAATTTTATTCAAGAAAAATTTAACGTTGATTTAAAAAAATATCATTCAAAAAAATTTGTCGTTGGTGAAATTAAGTCATTGGAAGTAATTCCAAATTCTCATTTAACTAAATGTATAGTAAATATTGGAGATAAAGAAACACAAATAGTTTGTGGCGGAAAAAATCTTAATCAAGGAATAAAAGTTGTTATTGCTTTACCAGGAGTTATTATGCCAAATGGTAAAGTTATTATCCAATCAAAATTATTAGGTTATGATTCAAATGGAATGATTTGTAGTAAGAAAGAACTTTTTGGAAAAATTGATGATAATGATATAGAAGGACATATTTTAATACTTAATGATTCATATACTGTGGGAAACGAATATTTAGATCATTACAAAAATTACAAAAAGTAGAAAAGGAATAATATGAAAATAATTCTAAACAATTGTACACTTTTATCAAAAGAAAAAGTTAATATTTACATTGAAAATGGTTTTATCAAAAAAATATCACAAGACCAAATAAATGTTAAAGCAGATATTGCATATAATTTAGATAAGAAACTAGTTCTTCCTGGATTATGTGATATCAATTTTTCTGATTTAAGTTCAATGGGTAAAGAAATTATTAAATCAGAAACTAAAACTGCATTAAAAAGTGGTTTTACATCAATGATTGAAATAAATGATATACCAAATGAAAAAATAAGTAAATATAATGATTTTCTAAGAGAACAAATAAATGTGTTTAATAAATTTTCTAATGTTAACTTTGGTTTAGTGTATGAAACGGATTTAAGTTTTGAATTGGGACAATTTAAATGATATTTTGTTTGTCCAACTATCAAAGTTTCTTTAAATGAATATAAAATAGATTCAGAAAAATCAATTATTGAATTTATTAAAAAAATTGAAGAAGTTTCTAGTTATTGCGAGTCAATAATAATCTCAATAAAAGATAAGAATATTGATACATTTTTTAAGTATTTTAAAAATAAAAATATTAAGGTTGGTTTTATTGATATTACTTCTATGAATGAAATAAAAAGAATTAAAAAGTTCAAAGAAAATGACTTTAAATATTACTCAATAGTATATATTGATTCATTATTTTTTTCTAGTGATATGATGGGAAATCATATTAAGAAAACAAAATATTCTATCAGATGTGATTACCCTAAAAGCGATGATTTAAAAGAATTAAATATTGCATTAAAAGAAAATTTAATTGATATCTTAATTCCGAATCATTCACTTACAACTATTGTTGATAAATTTGAATTTTCAAAAGTTGGGAATCCAGGACTTGAAACTTTTGTTCCTCTATTAATGGATTTGGCATTATACTTAGGAATTGATTTAGAAGTAATTGATTCTGTTTTATTTATTAAATTAAGAGAATTTTTAGGAATCAAGAAACAGTTTATCCTTGAAGAAGGAGCAATAGCTTCTATTACTGTTGTAGATATTGACAAATTTTGATTTGTAACTGAAAATGATATAACTTCCTTACCTAGATGAACTCCATATGAAGGAAGAAGATTATGAGGAATTCCTATTTTAACTATCTGTAATGGATTTATAGCTTATGATTCTTCATCAGAAGATCAATTCCCTAGTAAGGAAATAACTTGTAGGCTACTTCAAGAAAATGAAAAGATTGATTAATATTATTTCTAGAAAAAAGATAAAAGAATTGATAATAGGTTTACTCCTAACATTTCTTGCATCTTTTTTTATATCATTTCAAACATTACTATTATCAGCTATAACTTCATCCTTTGATAATTCATCAAATAATGATATTAATACTATAGTTATTCCCCTAGTTTTGATGGGGATTTTTGGTTTTGTTGCCATAACATTAAATTTTATTGGTTATAAATTTTTAGTAGAAGTTTCATCATATTCAATTTCTGAATATAGATTGAAAGTATTTAATGAAATACAAAGAATGAAAATCACTCAAAATAAGATATCAATTCACTCATTGGCTAATAGACTTATTCTTGATGTTAATAATGTAATGCTTTGTTTAAATACTTTAATCTTAAACGGTATTCCACAATTCTTTGCTGTTGTATTCTATGTATCATTTTCAATTTGAGTTTCTCCTTTACTTTCTACATCATATCTTTTATTATTTCCTTTAGTCTCAATTATTACTTATACAAAAGGAATGAGATCAGTTCCATATGCAGAAAAAACTATTTCTGATAATGATAAATTTAATGAAATCATAAAAGAAAATGTTTATGGATATAGAGTAGTTAAAACTTTTATACTTGAAGAACACCAATTGAATAAATTTAATAAGATAAATGATTCGCTGAAGAGAAATTCGACTAATGCAGATAAGCATATATTAACAATGATGAGTACTGTTATTAGTTTAATAAATTTATTTAATGCAGTAATTTTAATGGTCTCAGGTATATCAAATACTTATATTATTAACGAATATCTTACTATAAAACTTTCAAATATTATTCCTTTTATAAGTTATTCATTTTTATCTGTTTTTTCATCTTTTGAAATAACTAATGCTTTTATGTATACAAAAAAGAATAAAGTTTCATTTGATAGAATTGATGAAATAATTTTTTCTAAAAAGTATTCTAATTTAACAAAAGAACAATTTAAATATGGTGACATTATATTTGATAATGTTTCATTTAAATATAATGAGGAATTAGAGGAAAAAGTATTATCGAATTTAAATATAATATTTAAAAAGAATTCGATAAATGCAATAGTTGGTAATACTGGTTCTGGTAAAACAACATTAATAGATTTAATTACAAAAATAATTTCTCCAACATCAGGAAAAATATTGATTGGTGATAAAAATATTAATGATATTGATGATACTGATTTAAGAGAAAACATTGGAATGGCATTTCAAGATAAGATGCTATTTTCTGGAACAATTAGAGAAAATATAGAACTTGGTTCTTCTTTCAAATTAACTGAAGAAGATGTAGAATGAGCAGCAGAAATTTCTTGCTCAATAAAATTTATAGAATCAAAAGAAGAAGGATTTGAATATAAATTAGTTGAAAAAGGAAAAAATTTATCTGGTGGTCAACAACAAAGAATTTCAATTGCTAGAGCTGTTGTAAAGAAACCTAAAATATTAATTCTTGATGATTCACTATCAGCATTAGATAATATTACTGCTAAAAAAATCTTTAATAATTTAAAGAAAGAATTTAAGAATTCAATTATTATCTTTATATCTCAAAAAGTATCTTTAGCAAAAGAAGCAGATAAAATAATTGTTCTAGATAATGGAAAAATTGAATCAATTGGTAATCATCAAAAAGTATTAAAAGATTCTAAAATATATAAATCATTATTAGAAGCAGAAGGGAAATAATATGAATAAATTAGTATTTTTAAAAATGATTAAATATTTTTTAGTTGATAAAAAATTATTAATTTTATCTATTTTATTTTCTATTTTAAATTCAATATGTTTGATATTTGGAGCGTTAATTAGTGGTGAAGTAACAAATCATTTTTTTGAAGCAAATGAATTTTATAATAATCCATCAAAATTAATTGAATTAACATATGCTTGTTTAATCATTGCAGGAATTTATTCATTATATTTTCTATTTTACTATTTTGAAGTAAGCTTCATAATTTCGTTAAGTCATAGAGCAGGTTCAAGAATTAGATTTGATATTTTTTATAACTTACTTAATTCCAAAA
>CASDUM010000059.1 GCA_949283985.1 uncultured Mycoplasmataceae bacterium
AGCAATACTTTTGATCTACTTTATAAGGAGCTCAAAAGTAGTTTAGATATTTATAGTTAGTATTGGATAAGGTAATTATTTAAAAAAGTATTTTGTTGATTATTAATAAGATAAATAAAAATAATAAAAAACTGCTTACGAATAAAATTCATTCAAGTGTAATAGCAGCTACAATAAAATTTTTTATATAAAATGATACTACTATTTTTTAAATAAATTAAGTACCAATACCTCCATGATATTCGAGACATCAGCGGAATATTGGGTGAATACAAAATTTTTTAAATTATGAGTTGTTAAAAGGTGTAAAAAATCCCAATAGTTGTAGTTTATATATGACGTACGTACGAACCTAAGAGGTTGTCAAGAGTGTTAAAGCACTATTGCTATGAAATGAATGAAATAATAAATAGATAAGCAGTTTTTTATTATTTAATTCATATATAATATAAAATAAAATGACGTTTGTAATTTGCTCTAAGCATCATATTTTTTATTTATAGAATTTATTGCAGTTAATGCGCTTGAATAATAAACTGTAATATTAAATCCGTTTGTTCTTGGATTTAGATCTAACATTTCGCCAACAATATATACATTTTTCTTTTTGTACGATTCAAAAGTATTTGGATTGACATCTTTTAATGATACTCCTCCACCAGTATTTATTGCTATATCAATAGATTGTGTTTGTTTTATTTCTAAATTATAATTTGTCATTATGTTTATTATTTTTTCTTTATCCTTTAATTTCATATTTCCCAAATCAGATTCAAAATCAAAATCATTCAATAAGAAATTTCTTACTTTTTTATTTAATGATTTAAAACATTGATTTAATTCATTTTTCGAATTAAGTTCATTAACGACATCGTCATGATTAAGTCATTTTATCATTATTTTAGGCATCTTGTCTTCGCTTAATAATTTACCAACATAACCTGAAACCCTTCTAATAACAGGTCCACCAATTCCAAAATGTGTAAAAATTAGTGACCCAATTTCTGAGTAAATTTTTTTATTATCTTTAATAACTGCAACTTCTACATTTTTAATTGATATACCTTGCAATTCTTTAAATGATTTCTTTGTTATAAATCCAACTCCAATTGGATATTGCTTTTTTATTTCGTGACCAAGATCTGACAAGATTTTATAACCACTTCCATCACATCCAAAATTTTTATAGCTTAATCCGCCAGTTGCAAATATTATATTTTCTGCATGATAAATATTATTATCTAATATTTTTACTTTATATGAATTTTCACTTTCTATAACATCTATAACTTTGGTATTTAATTTAATTTTAAGATTCTTATTTGAATTTAAAATACTTTTAATTTTATTTCTATATATGGAATTATCATCTAATAAATGAATTCTATTTTTTGATTTTTCATGGTACTTAATCTTTATATCATCTAAGAAATTAATCAAATTATTTGAGTTATACTTGTTAAGAGATGGATATAAAAATTTATTTGAATCTATAAGATTATTCAAAAACTCTTTTATTGGTAATGTATTTGTTATGTTTGATTTTCCTTTTCCAGTAATCATAAATTTTTCTAGTATATCACTGTTAGAATCAATTAATAGCGTTTTTATTTTATTATTAGCATTAATTGCTGCAAAAGTTCCGCTAACACCAGCACCAATAATTATTAAGTCATATTTATTCATTTTTATTACTTTCTACATATTCATTTAGTTCCATGTCATTTATTTGACCAATTTTCTTAAGTTCTTTGATTGTATTTTCAACACTATTATCATGATAATTAGTTGTACAATCTTTTAGAAAAATAATATTGTAATTATTTTTTAGTGCATCAATACATGTTTTTTTCAAACAAATATCTGCAAATAATCCGCATACAATGATATTATTTATATTATTTCTAATTAATATATCATTTAAATTAGTTCTTGAAAAACCACTAAATTCTCTTTTTTCGATTATTAGTTCATTTTTAAGTGGCTTTAATTTCTTTATTACTTTTGCTCCTTTTGTTCCTTTGATAGCATGATTTCCTCATTCCAATAATTCTTTATCTTCGCCAATAATATGTGAATCATTAACATAAATTATTAAATCTTTTTTCTCTCTTGAAATGTAGATTAATTTTTTAATATTTTTAATTATATTTCTAATGATTTTATCCTTCTTTTTTGGTTGGACAAAATCATTTAACATATCTATAATTAATATTGCTTTTCTATTCATATTATCATTATATATTTAAATGTAATTTCATAGAAAACATAATTTGAAAATTGATACTAAAATATCACTATATTGTATAATAACATATAGGAGTTTTACCGTGAACAAGACTTTTTATCGAAAATATCGTCCAACATCTTTTGCGGATGTTATTGGCCAAGATTTTATAAAAAAAACATTAATGAATTCAATAGTTAATAATAAAATAGGACACGCATATATTTTTAGTGGACCAAGAGGAACAGGTAAAACATCTATATCTAAAATTTTTGCTAAAGCTATAAATTGTTTAAATAATTCAGATGGTGATTGTTGTAATAAATGCGAGAATTGTAATTTGATAAATTCTAATACTCCTTTCGATGTTGTTGAACTAGATGCAGCATCTAACAATGGAGTTAGTGAAATTAGAACTTTAATTGATAGTACAACATTCCTACCTACAAAATTAAAAAAGAAAGTTTATATTATTGATGAATCACACATGTTAACAAATAGTGCATGAAATGCATTATTAAAAACAATAGAAGATCCACCATCACATGTTATATTTATTTTTGCTACAACAGAACCTTCAAAAATAATATCTACAATTAATTCAAGATGTGAAAGATATAATTTTTCAAAAATTAATTCAAATTATATAGAACAATTACTTATTGATGTTTGTAAAAAAGAAGCAATTGAATGTGATGATAAATCATTTAGATTAATATCATTACTATCTGAGGGATCAGTTAGAGATTCTTTAAGTATTCTTTCACAATTAAGTTCATATTCAAATAAAATTACAGAAGAAAATATCAATAATATTTTCGGCTTAGTAAATTTAAGAAAGAAAATTGATTTTATCAAATCAATTACATTTAAAAATATTACAACATGTTTAAATATGATTGATGAGTTTTATAATAATGGAGCTGATTTCTATAGATTAACTTACCAATTAATTCAGATAATTTTAGATATGTATATTTTTAAAAAAACAAAGAGTTTAGAAAATCTTTCATTATTAACAGAAACAACAATTAATTCATTTAATATTTCAACAAAAGAATCATTGAAAATGATTGAGATTTTTGAAAAATGCTTATCTGATATAAAATTTAATGGTAATGAAAAATTTTATTTGGAATTAGCTGCAATGAATTGTATTTCATTATTCGATTTTTCGGTACCAGATAATAGGGAAGAAGCGTATAAAGAAAAAACAATTGAAGAAGAAATTAATGATGAATTAACAATAAAAAAAGAAAAGAATCTAAGTGATATATTAACTGAGAAAAATATTGGTTTAAAAGAAGAAACAAATATCGAAGATAATAACTATATGTCTAATGTTAGGTTAGAAGATATAGTTACAAATAGAAATATATCTAATCAAAAAAATATAATAGAAGAAAATAAAAGTAATAATACGAAAGAAGATTTAGAAAGTTATCATAATTTAACTAACAGTAAAGTTAAATATGAACCTATATTTGAAGTAAATCAAAACAAAATGAATAAAATAGAAAATATTCAAATTTTAAATTTTGAAAAAATGTTCAAATTAGAAGAAATAATTCCTGGTGATATGCCTAAGATTAATATGGAAGATATAAATCAAAAACCTTCACTATCAAAAGATAAAAAAGAAAAGAATCAAAATTTACCTAATTTATTTCAAAATTTTGCAAATAACAATTCTAATAATGAATCAAATACTGAAAATAAAATTTTTCAAAGCGAAATAAAAAGACCAAATATAGACGAATCAAAAACAACAAGTAATGATATTGTCGAAGAAAAAAAAGTTCTAACTATTAAAAAATCAGAACCAATAGCTATTAATAAAAATGAAATAAAACTATCATTATTTGATGAAATTTTTTTCTCAATAGTAGAGAATAATGATAATCCCTTAAAAGACAAGTTGAATGAAATATTTTTAACTATTAAAGGGACAATACCTTCTGTCCCTGAAGAAGGTTACATTGTGGATGCAAGTAAGATATTATTAGCGTCTAAAAATGGATTTGTTTTCTTATTTGATAATTCATTAAGTAGTAAGAACTTGAATTATGTTAATAAGGATAAATCATTCATTGAATATATAAAAGATAAATTTAATAATGTTTATTATGTAATAGGAATTTCAAAAGATGAAGCAAAAACATTAGGAGAAGAATTTAAGAAATTAAAAGCAAGTGGTAAAGTTTTTAATGATGTGGACAAATCTGAATTACTTTCAAAAATAGATAATAAAACATCCGCAAAAGATATAGCACTTGAATTATTTAAAGAAGAACTTGAAAAAGAATAGGAGAAGATAAATATGAACATAATGAAAATGGTACAAGAAGCAAAAAAAATGCAAGAAACAATGCAAAAGAAGATGAATGAAATTAATGCAAAAGAATATGTTGAATCTTTTAAAAATGATCTTGTAGTTGTAAAGATGTTAGGAACATTAGAAATTAAAGAAATTATTATAAATGAACAACTAATCGATAAAGATGATACTGATACATTACAAGATGTCATTGCAGAAGTTATTAATAACTGTATTAAAAAAATTGTTTTAGAAAAAGAAGAAGCAACAAAAGGCATGATGCCTAGTGTATTCTAATTTATGAGTTATAAAGAAATAGAACTTTTAAAA
>CASDUM010000060.1 GCA_949283985.1 uncultured Mycoplasmataceae bacterium
TATTTTTAATAACAAATTGTTCTTTTTACATCACATATATTTTAGGAGTTACACAATGAACAATATTTTAATTAAAATAAATAATTTAAAAGAGAAATTAAAACAGTGAGAATATGAATATTATGTTTTAGATAATCCATCAGTTTCAGATTATGAGTTTGATATAACATTGAGAGAATTAATTGAACTAGAAAATAAATATCCAGAATTTATAACATCAGATTCACCATCTCAAAGAGTTGGCGGACAAGTATCTGAAAAATTTAAAAAGGAAAAACATATTTTCCCCATGCTTTCATTATCTAACTCTTTCAATAAAAATGATTTGTTAAAATTCGATCAAGATATTGAAAAAATTGTTTTAAGTTCTAATAATGAATACTTTGTTGAACCAAAAATAGATGGTCTTAGTATTTCATTAATATATAAAGATGGGGTTTTAATTAAAGGGATTACAAGAGGTGATGGTGTAACAGGTGAAGATGTTACTGTAAATGTTAAAACAATAAAGACAATTCCTTTGATTATAGATTATAAAAAAGATCTAGAAGTAAGAGGTGAAATTTTTTTAGATAAAGAATCTTTTTCTAAAATGAATAATGAAAGTGATAAAAAATTTGCAAACGCTAGAAATGCAGCTGCTGGAACTTTAAGAAATCTTGATTCAAAAGTAGTAGCAAAAAGAAATTTAAAAGCAATTATATATAATATTCCAAATCCACTAGAGCATAATTTACAATCACAAAATCAAGTTATAAATTTTTTAAAAAAACATAAATTCAAAACATCAAATGAATCAAAATTATGCAGCAACATAAATGAAGTTTTTGAAAAAATAGAATGATTCAATAAAAATAGAGAATTAATTCCATATGACATTGACGGAATAGTAATTAAGTACGATAATATTCTTAAATATGAAGAAATTGGCTATACTTCTAAATTCCCAAAATGAGCAACAGCATATAAGTTTCCAGCTGAAGTTGTTGAATCAAAATTATTATCAATTGATGTAACTGTTGGAAGGACAGGAAGAATTAATTATATAGCAAATATTGAACCTGTTAATTTGAATAACACAATGGTTTCAAAAGCAACTTTACATAATTATGATTATATAAAAGAAAAAGACATAATGATTAATGACTATGTATCATTATTTAAAGCTGGAGAAATAATTCCAAAAATAATTGGAGTTAACCATAAAAAAAGAGATAATAATGTAATAAAATTTAATGAACCATCAAATTGTCCTATGTGTAATTATACTCTTGTAAAAAATAAAGATGAAGTAGATTTATATTGTGTAAATGAAGAATGTAAAGGAAGAATTATTGAAGGTGTTGTTCATTTTGTATCTAGACAAGCAATGAATATTGATGGATTATCAGAAGGAATAATCAGAAAATTTTTTGATGAAAAAATAATAAACTCAATTTGAGATATATATGAAATTAAAAACAAAAAAGAATTAATATTTTCGAAAAATGTTTATAAAAAAGATATAGAACAAGGAATTAAAAAACAAAAAAATTTCAAAGATAAATCGTTTGATAATCTTGTTGAAAGTATTGAAAAATCTAAAAAAAATTCATTAGAAAGACTTATTTTTGCTCTTGGAATCAAACATGTAGGAGAAGTTGCTTCTAAATCCTTATCAAAAAAATACAAATCATTAGATAATTTAAGAAAAGCATCACTTGATGATTTAATGTCTTTAAATGACTTAGGTGAAAAAATGGCAATGTCTATTTTTAAATTTTTTAATGATGAAAAATCATATCTAATATTTGAGAATATTAAAAAGTATGGGATAAACACTAACTACATTCAAAGTAACGACTATTCAGATATTCATATTAAAGAAAAGTATAAAAACAAAACTTTTTTAGTTACTGGGTCATTTAGTACATATTCAAGAAATCAAATAAAAGATATATTATTAGAATTATATAATTCTAAATGTGTTGGAACAATTACCAAAAATGTTGATTATGTAATTGCTGGTAAAAACGCAACTCAACATAAAATTGATAAAGCTATACAAATGAATATTCCAATTATAGAAGAGGAGTTTTGAAAAAAAGAAAATCAAGGTTAATCAACCTTGATTTTTTATTTACTTTCTACTTGACTAGCAGTAATATAAGCAATTTCAATTACGCTTTGAGCACTTGCACCTCTACTTAAGTCGTTCATAGGTTTATCTAAACCTAATATAACTGGTCCGATTGCTAAAAAGTTACCACATCTTTCAACAATTTTGTATCCGATATTTCCAGCATCTAAATTAGGAAAAACATAAATATTTGCTCTACTTTCTCATGTATTATTTGTTGCTTTTTTATGTCTTACTGCATCTACATAAGCAGCATCAAATTGTATTTCACCATAAATATTTGCGTTGATAGCTTTTATTTCTTCATCATTTTTTACAATTTCATATGCTTTTTTAACTTTATCAACAGATTCACCAGCTCCACTTCCATTAGTTGAATATGATAGCATTGCTGTATTTAGATTCTTACATCCTAAAACATTTTTTGAAAATAAAACTAATTGTTTAGTTATTTCTGCTAACTCTTCTGAATTTGGATTAAGTGCTAAAGAACAATCACCTAGCACCATTAAGTTTTCATCTCTTTCCATCATCATAGCACTTGTTACAAGTTTTCCACCTTTTTTAGGTTTAATAATTTGTAGAGCTGCTCTTAGAGTATCTTTTGTTGTATATTCAATACCACAAACAACACCATCTACATCTCCTTTTTTTAATAAAAGTGTTGAAAAGTAATGTGGTTGAACTGAAAGAGTTTTTGCATCTTCGATTGTTACACCTTTATTTTTTCTTAATTCATAAAAATACTCTGCATAACTTTCTAAATTTTCTTTTGATATTATAATTTTATTTACATCTTTTATTTCATCATTAAGATCTTTTTCATCTCTTAATAAGATAATTGGTTCAACAACATTTTCAATCATTAAAAATTTAGCCGCTGTTTGAATTTCTTTATTTCACCCTTCAGTAAATAAAATTTTTGGCTTAAAACCCAATTCTTTTATTTTAGCTTTAGATCTATCAGTAAATATACCCATATTAAATCCTTTTCTAATAAATATTATCAATTATGTATAATATTTATATCATAATATATATTGATTAACGGAGAAAATATGAATAGAAATGCACTTTTTCCAGGTAGTTTCATTCCAGTGCATGATGGACACATTGATATAATAAAACGTGCTTCAAAACTTTTTGATAATTTATATGTTTGCATGTCAATTAATGAATTTAAAAAATCTTCAATAAATGAAAATGATTTTAATAATTTCAGAAATACAATTAATTCATTAAAGATAGAAAATGTTCATCCAATTTATTGTGAAGACATGATTGTTGATAAAGCGAAAGAACTAAATTGTAATTATATTGTTAGATCAATAAGAAATCAAAATGATACTGATTTTGAAATAGGTTTATACGATATGTATAAAGAAAGAGATAATTCAATTGAAGAAGTATTATTTATTTCTAATATTGATAATAGAAAATTATCATCGACATTAATAAAAGAAAGAAAAATGTTTGTCTTTGATATTGATGGAACTTTACTGAATGATAATAAAGAAATTAATCAATCAACAATTAATTCGATTAAAAAAATAAAAAGAAAAGGTTATATTGTATCTATTGCTACTGGTAGAGCACCATACCAAGTGCATGACATTATTAATAAATTAGAACTTGATGCATATATTATAGGTTGTGGTGGTGCATCAGCTTATGATATAAAAAATCAAAAATACTTTATAGTTAAAAGTGATATTCCAATAGAAGCAAGAGAAATTTTATTAAATTTAGCTAGAGAATACAAAAGGGAATTAGTATTTTCAGATGGTATAGAAAATTATAGAGTTTATTTTGGGTTAGATCCAAAATCAGAAATAAAGGATGAAAAATTCTTTATTGGTGGCACTTCTAGAAATCCTACATACAATAAATGGGAAGATGTTAAAGATAAATTTTATAATGGAAAAATTGTACAAATAGCATTTAAAGCTGAGTCAGATATTGTGGATAAAGAATATAAAAAAATTAGTAATAATTTGCCAAAAGGTGTTGAATGTTATGAAA
>CASDUM010000061.1 GCA_949283985.1 uncultured Mycoplasmataceae bacterium
ATATTAGAAGAAATTTTGACAAGTGGAAACCTAGAAATGAACAAATAAATTTCGGATTTATTAAGAACAAAATATTATCGATGGCATATTATGGAAATAAGTTCGATATTTATAATTATTATGTTATTTTAAAAGTTATGTATCGTTTAAAATTAAAAGTTACTAGAAAGAAAGATTAGATATGACTACGGCAAAAATTGATTTTGTAATAACTTGGGTAGATGGAAATGATCCTCAATGGATACAAACTAAAAATAAATATATAAATGAAATAAGTGACTTTAATGGGAACAATACAAGTATTAGGTATCGTGATTACGGTACTTTAAAATATGTATTTCGTAGTATTGAAAAATTTACGCCATGGGTAAATAAAATATATTTAGTTACTGCAGACCAATGTCCCAAGTGGTTAAATGTGGATAATTCTAAAGTTAAATTGATCTCACATTCGGATATAATTGATCAAAAATACTTGCCACTATTTAATTCGGATCCAATTGAATGGAACATTGATAAGATACCTAATTTATCTGAAAATTTTGTCTATTTTAATGATGATATGTTATTAAACAAAACGTTAGCTCCTGAATATTTCTTTAAAAATAATTTACCATGTGATTTTAGATTGTATACAGATAATTTACCAATTGAGCAATTCTACTATATTCCATTTACTAATGATTTATTAATAAATAATTTTGTAAATGGAAAATGGCCTTTATCTAAAAAAGGATTATATAGTTTAAAGTATGGAAAACATATTTTAAGAGAACAAGTTTTTCTTCATCAGGCTAAACATAGAGGAATACCAGGATATATAGAGTTGCATGGCCCACAGCCTTTCCAAAAATCTAGTTTTAAAAAGGCTAAAAGTATATGGTCCAAGCAAATTGAGGAGAATAATACACATCGCTTTAGACAATATAATGATATTAGTATCTGGCTTGTTAGGCATTTACAATTAGAACTTGGGAGTTTTACACCTACCAAAAGTGATGGCAATACTGTATATACTATTCTGGATACTGATAATCTGAAAAAAGATTTAGAAAAAAGTATATCTAATACTTTTTGCATCAATGATGTATCTGTATCTTCAGAAAAATATGAAACTCTATCTAAAGAAATTAATAATTTATTGAATGCAAAATATCCAAATAAATCTTCTTTTGAAAAACAATAATTAGGAGAAGAAAATTGAATAAATATTTATTGACGGTAATTATACCAATGTATAATTCTGCAGAATATCTTAATAAAACATTGAGTAATGTGTCTGGTGTTTTAAAAAATTTTTTAAATCAGGTTCAAGTAATATTAGTAGATGATGGTTCTGATGATAATACACAAGAAATAGCGAAACAATTCTGTAATAAATATGATAGTTTTCAGCTTATTTTACAACATCATAATGGTGTTAGTGCCGCAAGAAATTTGGGAATAAAATCAGCTCAAGGACAATATATTACTTTTATTGATAGTGATGATGAGATAACAAGTGAATTTTCAAAAATTGTTACTCAATTAAAACTAAATAAATTTGATATTGTTATGAGTAATTTACTGAATAATTTTGAGAAAAGTGATCTTTCACTTCAAGATAAAATATCCATATTTAAAATCATTAATGGAAAGTCTGGTGGAGAATCACCTTGGGCGAAGTTCTATAAAAAATCTTTTTTAGATGATAACGATTTGTTATTTAATTCTAAAATCATTATTGGCGAAGACGCATTGTTCTTATATCAATCTGTAACGGTAGCTACCTCTGTGAATATTAATACTTTAGGTTATTATAAGCAATGTGCACCACATACAATTGGTAAATTTAAAAAAGAAATGCTTAATAGTGAATTATTATTTATTAAAGAATTAGAAATAGTCTTTTCTAAATATAAGGAATGTACTAATTACAACGATGTAATTGATATTGAGAATAGATATAGATTAAAGGAATTTTACCGATTAATAGAAAATTATTTTATCCCATTATATTTACTTAATAAAGAGAGTATTTCTGGTATCGTTAATCAACTAAAATCGCTATCTGGAAAATGGGATGTGGTAAAAGCAGCCTATAAAAATCCATATAGTAAACTATATTGGCATAAAAGACAAAAATTTTGGGGATTTTTGGTGCGAACACATAATTATTATTTGTTAGTTTATACTGCAATTTTGTTTAAAAAAATGAATAAATATTAGTTCAGGGGATGTTGAAATGAAAAAATATCAAATTTGTGAAAAAATGCCAGCAACAATTAATCATGCAGTTAGTAAAGCACCTGATGATATTACTCAAATTGCAAGCAAACTAGGATTTAAAGAAATTGATATCTATAAAACATCTAATGAGTATGACTTAAAATCCAAGTTGAAGAGACAGTATACTTATTTTAAAAATTGGCAATCAGCATATAAAAATATAGATAAAAATTCTATACTATTGCTTCAGCATCCCTTTAGAACTCATCAAGTTGGTCGCGAAAAATACTTAAAGAAGCTTAAGAAAAACAAATCTGTAAAAATTA
>CASDUM010000062.1 GCA_949283985.1 uncultured Mycoplasmataceae bacterium
TTATGACTTTTTCATATAAGTCAAGTTAATAACTATTACTAAAATAAGAATAATAAAAGAATTACTAATTATAGTAATTCTTTTACTTTACTATTATTTAAATAATTTATAATATTGTAATATACAACCATTTATATAATCTATTTTATTATGTACTAAGAAATTTATAATTTCTTCACTTTCAGCACCAGGTTGAATTAATACATTATTAATTTTTAATTTACATGAATCTAAAATTAATTTTTCTTTATTTGGATTCATACAAAGAATTAACAGATCTATTTCATTATTAATTTCGTTAATATTTTTAATCTCTTTATCAACACATTTAGGTATTATGTTATAATTTATTAATTCTTGTTTTATTTTAAATGCATATTTTTCTTGATCTAGTGTATTTCCTAAAATTACAATGTTTATATTATCTTTTTTTAATATTTTGTCTAAAAAAATATTATATTCCATTTTTACACCTAATAATATAATCTATTTAATTAAATTTTAATTTTCAACTGATTTATTTTTTTTGGATTTATTCATTTACAAGTAATTTTATATTTTTCTGATATTTTTTTGCTAACATCTTCAATTAATGAAAAATCACTAATATTTGATGAAATGTGTGAAAAAATCATAAATTTTGTTTTTCTTCCATAATATGTTTGAAATAGTTTTTCTGTTTCAAATAAATTTAAATGATTTCTGTCATCATTTAATAAATGCACTCTCTTTTTATTTAAATCATTTATATATTCTGATCCATAGTTACTTTCTATAATATAACCACTTAAATTTTTAAATTTTTTATTAATAAAAAATTTTGTATCAGTTAAATATAAAATTTTAATATTTTTATTTTTTATAACAAAACAAACAGAATCAGTACAATTATGAATAGTTTTATATGATTTAAATTTTCAATCTGTATCTTTTATTTTAAGTCATTTTTTGCTATTGATAATTGTGTACTTATTTTCTTTTTCGAACTTACATTTTATTGATTCAATGGTTCCATATGATGAGAAAAAATTAATTCCATCAGATACAGAGTCATTTATTGCCTGAATATGATCAATGTGAGAATGGGTGATTAAACAACCTGCAATTTTATTTTTATCAATATTCTCATTAATAAGTGCATTCTTAATAATTTTAGGATTACTTCCAAAATCTAAAAATAAATATGTTTTACCATCAAATAAAATAATAAAATTTCCTGTTGATGATGATTCAATAACATTAATTAACATTTTTTCCATTAACTTTAATATTATTATCTTTAGTTACTTTACATGAAATAACTTGAGAATTATTAATTGATGATATCTGATTAAATGATTCTGCTTGATCAATTAGTGAAAAAGTTCGTATATTTTTATTTTTTAGAAACTCATTTAATTCATATATGATATTATATCTATTAGCATGATTTAGATATTTTAAATCAATTCCATTTTGTGTAATAGAAATTTTTTCTGAACCTTTTTCATCAAAAAGTTCAATGTCAAATGATGAAAAATTTTCATTTAAAATTTCATCTACACTTTCTGAAAATTTATTTTTTTCTCTTTTCTTTTTATTTAATTCATTTTCTATTTCTTTTATTTCATTTTCAATTATTTCTTTTTCATTTAACAATTTACTATATTTTTCTTTTTTCTCCCTCACATTTTCATCTTCTTCTATTTTTTCCATAATACACTTTTTCTTGTATTCAAGATCAGTTATATCTATTTGAGAAATATTTTGTATTAATTTATTATATTCTTCTCTTTTTTTTAGTAGGATATTTTCTTTTTCTCTAATTAAATATGAATTATCGACAATATTCTGTTGTGTTTTTGATTTTCTTTTGAAAATCAAGTATAAACCTAAAGTTATAATTGATAGAAAAATTATTTTAAATTTTGATTCTTTTTTATTAGCATTCAAATCACTAGTATGATTACTATTTCTTAATGATGCAATTTCAACTTCTGTTTTATTTATTTCAGCATACAAAATATCAGTTTTATTTTTTGTAGAATAATAATCATCTATTTTAGATTTAATTTCACATAGAGATCTATCATTATAATTTTCTATGTTAGAATCTCAATTTAAAATATTTTTATTATCATTTTTCAATTTTTCTATTTCATAATTTTTCTCTTTTAAATCTTTTTTAAGAAACTTGATTTTTTGTTCATAATCATTTATTTCCTCAAATAAATTTTCCAAGTAACTTGAATCTTTCCTTAGTTCATCTGGTAACATAGAATTAACAATATACATCAATTCATCTCTACCTTCTTTTGAATCTCCGCTTGTTCCGTTACCAATAAAAGTTTTTATTAATGAATTTGGATTTACTAATGTTATAAGTTCATCTACTGAATTTAAATTAAAAATAGATGACAATTGTTGTTTATAACTATCAACATTAGCTTGTAAAATATTGTCTATATATCACTTACCATTATTAGTCATAAGAGTAATTTTTTTATTATCAAAAAGTAGCGATAATTCAATGTTTAAACGTGTCCCCTATTAGTGGACAATAATTAGAAAACCTGTCTCGCATAATTGCAAGGAGATAGGTTTTTTAAATTCAATTGAA
>CASDUM010000063.1 GCA_949283985.1 uncultured Mycoplasmataceae bacterium
ATTAAAGCTTACAATATAATATTTTTTACATTATTATGTGTTTAAGGTTCATGATTTTTATTTTTATCTTATATTATTTAATTAAGTATAATAATATATGAATTGAGTAAGAAAATGAGTTATAAAGATAGTGATATAAAAGTATTAAAAGGACTTGAACCGGTTAGAAAAAGACCGGGCATGTATATCGGATCAACTGATATAAGAGGTCTTCATCACTTAGTATGAGAAATATTTGATAATTCTGTTGATGAAGTTCTGGCAGGATATGCAAAATTAATTTCAATTTCTATAAGAAAAGATGGATCTATTACTATTGAAGATGATGGAAGAGGAATTCCGGTTGGGATTAATTCAACAACAAAAAAATCAACAGTTGATACAGTTTTTACGAGTTTGCATGCAGGTGGTAAATTCGATGAAAATGCATATGGTGTTTCTGGTGGGCTTCACGGTGTTGGTGCGTCCGTAGTTAACGCATTATCAGAATGAGTTGAAGTTGAGGTTTATAGAGACGGTTCTACATATCAATCAAAATATAAAAATGGTGGTAATATTGTACAACCTTTAACAAAGATTGGAACATCACTAAAAACCGGAACTAAGATAACATTTTTTCCTGATAAAACAATTTTTTCAACAATAGAATTTAATAAATCAATAATACAAGAACGGGTAAAAGAAACAACTTATCTTTTACCTAATTTAACTATAAAATTTACTGATGAGAGAGATAATACAAATGAAATTTTCCATTCAAAAGAAGGGTTAAAAGAATTTGTAGAATATATTAACGAAGGCAAAAATGCTTTATCTTCAATAATTTCATACTCGGCAAAAATAGATGATATTTTTGTGGATGTTTCTTTACAATATACAAATACATCACATGAAACAATCATATCTTTTGCTAATTCTGTAAAAACTATTGAAGGCGGTTCACATGAATTGGGTTTCAAACTTGCATTAACTGAATCAATAAATGAATACGCAAGAAAAATTAAATTTTTAAAAGATAAAGATTCAAATTTTGATGGTAGCGATATTAGAGAAGGTTTAACAGCAATTATTTCTGTTAAAATCCCTGAAAGAATGATTGCTTATGAAGGACAAACAAAAAATAAATTATTTACACAAGAAGCTTTATCTGCAACAAAAAAAGTCACTAAATCTAAATTAACTTTTTGATTAGAAGAAAACAAAAAACAAGCATCAGAAATAATTGATAAAATAAAGAGGGCAAGAGATGCAAGAATTGCAGCTAAAACTGTAAGAGAAGAAATTAAGAAAATAAAAGGAACAAAACAAGAAAGAGTTTTATCAGGAAAATTAACACCATGTCAATCTAAAAACGTATCTGAGTCTGAGATATTTATAGTTGAGGGTGACTCTGCAGGTGGATCTGCAAAATTAGGAAGAGATAGAAAAACTCAAGCAATTCTACCACTAAAAGGTAAAGTTTTAAACGTTGAAAAAGCATCATTAAAAGAGATATTATCAAATGAAGAAATTTCAGTATTAATTTCATGTCTTGGTGCTAGTGTGGGTTCTGAATTTGATATTAGCAAATTAAAATACGGAAAAATAATAATTATGACAGATGCCGATACAGATGGATCTCATATTCAAATATTACTATTAACATTTTTTTATAGATTTATGAAACAAGCAATTGAAATGGGAAAAGTTTATATTGCATTACCTCCTCTATACAAAATTTCTAAGAAATCATCAACATCAACTTTTAAATACGCATGAGATGAAATTGAACTTGAAGAATATAAAAAAGAATTTGTTTCCTATGATATCCAAAGATATAAAGGTTTAGGTGAAATGAGTGCAGAGCAATTATGAGAATCAACAATGGACCCAAAAACAAGAAAACTAATCAAAGTAAATATAAACGATCTAGCAATTGCAGAAAAAAGAGTATCAGTTTTAATGGGAGATGATACTAAAGTAAGAAAAGAATGAATTAATGAAAACATTAAATTTGAATTAGAGGAATAATATGAGTGAGACAGAAAAGAAAATAGATAATGTAATTAATATTGCGCTAGATGATATTATGTCTAACAGCTTTGGAAGATATGCAAAATATATAATACAAGATAGAGCGCTTCCAGATGTAAGAGACGGATTAAAGCCTGTTCAAAGAAGAATTATTTATGCAATGTTTAATTTAGGTCTAACACAAAATAAACCTTATAAAAAATCTGCAAGAACGGTTGGGGAAGTTATTGGTAAATATCATCCTCATGGAGATAGTTCAATATATGAGGCAATGGTGAGAATGTCTCAGAATTGAAAAAATAATAATTGCTTAGTACAAATGCATGGAAATAATGGATCTATTGATGGTGATAGTGCTGCAGCAATGAGATATACAGAAGCAAGACTTTCTGAATATTCAGAATCAATGCTTGATTCAATAGAAAAAAATACAGTAAAATTTATTCCGAATTTTGATGATTCAGAAAGAGAACCATCAGTTTTGCCAACACTTTTACCGAATATTTTAATAAATGGAGCAAATGGAATAGCTGCTGGATATGCTACAAACATCCCTCCTTTTAATTTAAAAGAGGTTTGTAATTTTTTAATTGAATATATAACCAAAAATAGAAAAATGACAATTGATGAAATAATGTCAGTTTTACCAGGGCCTGATTTTCCAACTGGAGCAATAATCCAAGGAGAAGAAGGGATTAAGTCAATTTATGAAACTGGAAAAGGTAAAATTGTTATTAAATCAACATTAGAAGAGAAAGAGATTAGAAAAGGAGTAATAGAATTAAAATTTACAGACATACCTTTTGATGTTAATAAATCTAATCTATTAAAATCAATTGATGAAATAAGAATTACAAATGAAGTTCCGGGAATAAAAGAAGTTAGAGATGAATCAGATAAAAATGGAGTTGCAATATGTATTGAAGTTGATAGTACCAAAAATGTTGATGCTATAAAATCATATTTATATAAAAATACGCAACTACAAATATCATATAATGCAAATGTTATAGTTATTATTAATAGAAAACCAATTCAAGCATCAATTTATGATATAGCAAATTCTTATATTGATTGATCTAATGAAGTTTTAATTAAATCTGCTGAATATGATTTAAAGAGATACGAAGATCGAAAAGAAATCATAGAAGGTTTATTAAAAGCGATGTCACAAATTGAAAAAGTTATTGATTTAATAAGAAAATCAAATAGTAAATCAGACGCAATTGAAAAAATAATTAATTTATTATTAATTAATGAAAAACAAGCTAACGCTATAGTTTCACTTAGATTATATAATCTAACAAATTTTGATGTAGTTAAACTTAATGAAGAATACAATGAATTATTATTAAAAATAATTGATACAAAGTTAATAATAGAAAATGAAGATCATAGAAAGACAATAATTATTAAAAATCTTAATAAATTTATTGAAAAATATGGTCAAGAAAGAAAATCAAAAATAGAAAAAGAAATAGAAGTATTTGAATTTAGACATATAGATGTTATTGAAGTAAGCAGATATACGATGATTGTTACAAAAGAAGGTTATATTAAATACATAACTGATTTTGTAAATAGAAATGATGATATATTAAAACTTAAATATAAAGATGGAGATATTCCAGTATTCTTTTCTTCATCCTTAAGTACACTTGAACATTTATTTATTCTAACTTCAAAAGGAAGATGTATTACAATTCCAGTTTATAAAATAAAAACAACTTTTGCTAGAATGCAAGTTGGTACACATTTAAATGAATTTATTACATTGGATATTGATGAAAAAATTGTTTTTTGTTTCAATGCAACAAGGAAATCATTACTTAATTATAAATTATTGATTGCAACTAAAAATGGAATGACTAAACAAATGTTTACATCTGAATTTTCTATTTATCAATCTACAAAAGCACAACAATATATAAAATTAAAAGATGATGAAGTTGTTGATGTTTCATTTGTTTTAGATGATGATACATCAATTGTTTCAATTACAAAAAATGGATTAATCAATAGATATGATATTTCTGAAGTTCCAACACAGAATAAAAATGCAATTGGTGTTAAGAATATGAAATTAAGACAAAATGACTTTATTGTTTCTACATATCCAACGAGTTTATCAAATCAATATTTATTTATCTTTACTAATAAAGGTTGTAAGAAAATTTCTGATTTTGAAATACCAAATGCTTCAAGAGGAAATATTGGTAGAATGTCTTTTGTACAATCATCTGTCGATCAATATGTGATTAAGTCTATGGCTTCATCAAACAATTGAATAAATTATTTAAGTAATAATAAAATTGGAACATTAAATGAATCAGATATATCATTATCCACATTGTCATCAAGAATAAATGCAACATTTAGTTACGATTCAATTTGTCCAATATTTGATTTTTCAAAATCTAATTTTAGAAATGATGAAGCACTTAAAAATGCAGAGGGAATAAATGAGAAATAATACTTTCTGGTTAAACTATTTTAGACCATCATATTTTTTTCAAAATATTAATATTATTGATATAGATAAATTATATAATGATGGATATAGAACAATATTGTGTGATTTAGATAATACCTTAGCACCACATTTCTCTAAACACCCAATTAAATCAACAATTAATTTTATTAAAAAGATAAATTCTAAAGGGATGAAAATTTATATTTTTTCCAATAATAGAAAAAAAAGAGTTCAACCATTTATTGATAAAATTTCTACCTTTTGTAAGATAGATGGATATATCTATAATACAAAAAAACCTTTTGTTAGAAAAACAAAGAAATTTATAAAAAACTCTAATATAAATTTACAAGAAACAATTATTATTGGTG
>CASDUM010000064.1 GCA_949283985.1 uncultured Mycoplasmataceae bacterium
AGCCATGGTATTTCTCCTAAATTAATTCTTAAAAATTCAATAGATTAATTTTAACATATAAATATTAATATTCAATAAGTAATGTTAAAAAATTATCCAAATAAAGATTTTTGATCTTTTTCATTTAATCCATCAAGAATATTGTTTTCTTCCATATATTTAAAATGAGTTTTAGATATTCTTGTTCTATTCATTAAGTCTTCTTTTGAACTAAATGGTTTCTCTTTTCTTGCCTCAACGATTGATTCAGCAACAGCTTCACCTAATCCATCAATTGTTGAAAAAGGAGGTATTAAAAATTTATTATCAACTATAATAAAATCTTTAATTTGAGAAAGATTTATATCAACATTTTTAATTGAATAACCTCTTTCAATCATTTCAACTACCATCTCGTAAATTGGTACAAGTTCAATGTCTTTATTCTTAACTAAATATTTTGTTTCATTACTTGATAATTGAGATTTAATTGAATTTACAGTGTTAATTATTTTTTCTTTACCTTTAACAATTGTTGGTAAATCAAACACTGTTATTTTAATAGATAAAAATGTTGCATAAAAATGTAGAGGATAATAATATTTAAATCATGCTATTTTTCAAGCGATTGTTACATACGCAGTTGCGTGTGCTTTAGGAAATAAATATTTAATTTTGTTACATGAATCAATATATCATTCAGGAACATTATTATTTTTCATTTTTTCAATATCACTTTCTAAAAGTCCTTTTCCTTTTCTAACATTTTCCATAATGTTAAAAGCATCAATAGAATCAAGGCCTTTATCAATTAAATATACCATGATGTCATCTCTACAACTTATAACTTCAGAGATATTAATATTGTTCTTTTCAATTAGATCTTTTGCATTTCCAATTCACACATTTGTACCATGACTTAAACCTGAAATTCTAATCAAATCAGAAAAATTTTTAGGTGATGCAATAGTCAACATTTCCTTAACAAAGTTCGTACCAAATTCAGGCAATCCATTTGTACCAACTAAATTATTAAACAAGTTTTTTGGTTCAATTCCAATACCTGTGATGTCATAAAACATTCTCATAACTTTTTCATCATTATTCGGAATATCTTTAGAATTAACTCCGGTTAAATTTTCTAGCATTCTTAAAATTGTTGGAGTATCGTGACCTAAAATATCAAATTTCAATAACGAATCATGTAAAAATTCAAAAGCATAATGAGTTGTATATCATTCTAATGATGTATCATCAGCTGGGTAATTAATGGGTGTGAAATCTTCAGGTTCCATTTCTTTTGGAACAACTATAATACCACCGGGGTGTTGACCAGTTGTTCTTTTAACATTTTCACAGAGTTTTGCTAATCTTATTAATTCTGCATTTTTTGCTTTATGTATATTTTTCATTTCAAAATAATTTTTTACATATCCATATGCAGTTTTTTCAGCAACTGTACCAATTGTACCCGCTTTAAGTGTATGCGAATATCCAAATGTCTTCATTATATAAGCATGAGCTTTTGCTTGATACTCCGCAGAGAAATTAAGATCAATGTCTGGGACTTTATCACCTTTGAATCCCATGAATGTTTCAAAAGGAATATTATGACCATCTCCAACCATTTTTCCACCACATTTATTACATTCAATTTCAGGTAAATCAAAACCACTGTTTGTATTTTTTACATAGATGAAATTTTTACACTTATCACATAAATAGTGAGGGGGTAATGGATTTACATCAGTTATCCCAACCATTGTTGCAACCAATGAAGAACCAACTGAACCTCTTGAACCAACAATATAACCGTTATCATTTGATTCTTTTACTAGTAAATGTGAAAATCAATAAATTACAGAATATCCATTTTCAATAATTGATTTTAACTCTCTATTAATTCTTTCTGTTATAGATGGGTCAGGATTTAATCCATATTTTTCTTTTAATTTTTTATATGTCAATTCTTGAAGGTTTTCTTTTGCATTTGGAATTGTAGGTGTATATAATTTATCCAACTTTAAAACTTCAACTTTGTTTTCAAATTGTTCTTTTAATTCGTTTGTATTTTTAACAACTATTTCAATTGCTTTTTCTTTACCTAAAAAAGAAAACTCTCTTATCATTTCGTTTGTGGTTCTATAAAAGTATTTAGGAAGAACATCATTTGATTCTCCATAGCTAAATATCCTATGCGGTTTTCCTCCGATTGATTTTGTATGAACATATACATCATACACAACTTCATCTTCTTTTTTAAGATAGTAAGTATCACTAGATGCAATGACTTTTTTACCAAGTTTATCAGCAGTTTTAATGATATTAAATATTGCTTGTTTATAATCATCAATTGACATATTTTCTCTATTAAATTCATGATCATATGTACTTGGTGGTGACACAGTTATAAAATCATAATATCTTATTCTTTCTTCTAATTTTTCTTGTGTTTCGTTTATACAACTGTATAAAATATCACCTTCCGATGGAGAATTTGATATTAAAATATCGTTTCTAAATTCATGAACATCTTGTTCATAAATTATTGGTTTAGATGCAAAATTTTTTGTTAATGATCTTGAAATTAATTTATATAGAGGTTTGATGCTACTTTGACCTTTTGCATATAATGTAACTAAATAACCTCTACTTTTTTCTGCTAATGATTTATTTTGAAGTTTAATGTTTAAATCATTATATGTTTTTATATCTCTCTTTTTCAATTCAATCATCATTATTTTTCAAACTGATAATAATACTTCCGAGTCAAAATCAGCTCTATGGGCGATTGATGATGAATATTCAATTTTATATTTTTTACAAATATTTCCTAATGCGTGAGAACTGAAATCTTCATTAATGGCTCTTGATACTTGCATAGTATCAATTAAAATATTATTAATTAATGGTAAATTATTTTTTTCTAATTTTTTATTAATGAAATTAATATCAAAATTAATACCATTATGTGCTATTAAAGGAAGATCACCAACAAAATTAAGTATTTCCTTTAATCCTTCTATCTCACTTAAACCTTCCTTAACTGTTTCATCATTGATTCTTGTAATTTCTGTAATTTTTGCAGGAATTGGTTTTTCAGATTTTATAAAGAATTGTTTTCTTTCAGATATTTTCCCATTTTCGTATTTAATTGCACCAAATTCTATAATTTCGTGAAACATTGGATGTAATCCGGTTGTTTCAATATCAAATACAACAAAACTATCTTTTATTTTTTCATTTGTTGGATTTAATACAATAGGTATTGGGGACTTAAATAAATTAGTTTGTAACCCATATATTACTTTTAAATCGTTTTTCTTAGCTAACTTATCTATTTCAGGAAAAATTTGGCAATCAAATTTGTCTGTTATAACAACTGTGTCATGACCCATTTTTTTAATTGAATTAATTAAATTTTCAGGTTGAATAACCCCTTCAAAAGCAGTCATGATTGTATGATTTATAAATTCTGTTCTTTTCTCATTTGCATTGTCTTCAATTTTAAATTCAGGAGGTTCAGGTATTATTTCAATATCTTTTGATAAGCAAGTTAAATCATTTTTTTCAAATGAATCTATTGCTAATGAAACTTTTGTTTTGATTCACATGTCTTCCTTAATTGAAGATAGTAAAGAGAAAGTTTGATTCCCTTTTTCATATGGAAAACACTTTACTAATATTGAATCTGTATAATCTGTAATATAGAATTTAAAAATTGTTTTATTGTTTTTAACATTTATTAGGTCCACTTTAAAAACTTTACCTTGAATAATTGCTTCTCTTTGTTCTGGAATTAAGTCAACTATTTTTTCAACAGAACCTGTAATAGGTTTTTTTGTTTTGCTAGTTTCAATAACTTGAGTAGATTTAACTTTATTGAATGAGGTATTTTTCATTTTTTCAATACTTTCAGAAAGTTTGTTATTTTTAAATAATTCAATCTCTTTATTTTTTTCATCTAACAC
>CASDUM010000065.1 GCA_949283985.1 uncultured Mycoplasmataceae bacterium
ACTAATACAAATTAGTTTTAATTTTTAATTAATAAAATTTATGAGAAACAAAAAATATAGTAACCTAAGAAGAATAGAACGGATGAATCACTTAGAGATAAGATAAATAAAGAAGATCTAGAAGACTATATAAATTTTCTTAAAAAAGTAAGGAGTACATACATCACTCCATTAAAGATTTACGATATTTCTACAATGAATATGTTCTATAAAGACTATACTAAAATTAGTTATGACTTTGAGAATGATTTATGTTTGTATGTTAATAATAAAAGATAAAAATTTTGATAGAAAACATTTAGAAGATGTAGTATATACCATAGCTGAATGTTACACTTATGCTTTAAATTCAGAAAATTATTCTGAATTTATTAATAAACTAAATAAAATATCTATTAAATATGGAATTGATCTTTTAGATGAGAATACGAATATTGAAAAAATATATTATTATAATATAGAAAAAGAGTTCGACGTATATTGAGATAATAAACTAAAAAAACAAAAATGAACTCATGATCTCTGTCTTTAATGAATATCAAGAAAATTTTATGATAGATATATGTATTGTAGCAATAACCGCATATTTTATAACCCATATTAAAGACATAGATAGATTCAGTGAAGATTTACTTTGTGAAATATATGATTTTTTGTATGATGAAATAATAAAACCATAGAAAATATTCTATGGTTTTTATTATATATTGATAAATTTAATATCCTTTACCCACACCTTCATTTCTATTATACCCTTTTGAAAAAGCATCATATTCAGATATTAAATTTTTTTCAATTACATTTAATTCATCAACATTACATTTTACGATAATGATTTTAAACATGTCACCATATTTTAAGTCGGCATAAACATCACCATTCCCCTTTCCATTTAAATGGTTGTTTATTCTTCTTAAAACATTTACTGATTGACCTACATAATTTTTATTTTTTGATTTATTAAGTAAAACATAACATCCTGACCCATCTACTTCATCTAATTTAATATTATTTTTCTTTAAGTCACTATACATTTGAATAAATTCAAAAGATGTAAACTCTACTTTATTTTGCATTCTATTTTTAACTAAATTTCTAGCTTGTTCTTTGGCTATAATTATTTTCTTTTTTTTATCTCATTGTTTGTATATCATTACTCCAAGGAATGAAAATATAAATAAAATTGCAAGTATCGCTATTATTACTGTAGAGTTATCCATATATAATTTCCGTTTATTTTTATGTATATAATAATTATATATATATATTGAAAGTCAATATTAAATAAAAGCAAAGAATTGTTGGCCATTTGCATTAGTGATAGATGTAAATTTTACATAGCATTTAATTATGATAGTCTAATAGTTGTAATTAAACCTGGAACTAAAATTGAAGTCATTTATAACTTTGGTCTAAATCAAAAATTAGCAAGATAAGAATCATATTTTAACTCTTTAAAAATACAAAAAATAAAAATATCCAATTTATTTTACTATATCCAAACAATAAATTATTAATGTATTTGATTTTCATTTAAATAATATGTTCGATCAAGTAAATAAAAATTTAAAACTATCAACTAAAATGACTGAAGTAATTAACGATTGAAATGAATATTATAATACTAAGCACCTAAATAAAAATGAACTAAATTTTAATAATAGTATCAATCTAAATATCAACAACCTGAAAGTTGAAGATTTCATTAAATCTATAGATGATAAAGATAAAATAGATGAAAATAAAATATATGAAATGGAAACCAAAGTTATAGCTAGAATAGGTCAAAGTAAATTTAGAGAAGATGTTATAAATCTTCACAATAAAAAGTGTTTCATAACAGAAACTGAAATTACAGAAGAAACTAAGCCATTAGTTATAGCCAGTCATATTATTGCTTGAACTGATTGCAAAAATGAGAAAGAAAATTTAAAATTAGATCCACATAACGGTATTCCCCTTATATCTTCAATCGATAAGCTTTTTGATAATCATTTAATATCATTTGATGAATACGGAAAATTATATGTTTCTGAAAAATTAAAGAGAATCACTAATTATGAAAGTATTTTATCAATATGTGGAGTTCTAGAACAATATATAAGAGATAATAAATCTATTTATGATAAAGATTACTTATCAAAAGAAGATGTAGATAAAATAAAGGAAAATATGGGATTCCATTATAATAAAACGCTTGAAGAAGAAGGGAAAGAAAAGAAATAATAACCTAATAATGCTATCTACTATACATAATCATTAATAATGATTATGTATTTTTATTTGTTATTAGAATAAATGTTTTTCACAATGATGGAAAAGTACAATTTTTTATGCAATAAACGAAGTTGTAAATTTAAGTCTACTATATACAACAATAAAAATATTAAAATAAGGAATACAATTTTTAATTGTATTCCTTATTATTCTTTTGATAATTCTTCAAGTGTTTTCTTAATTATTTCATAATCTTAATTTTCATAAAACATTCATTAGGTAATTTTTTAATTCCTCTTCAGTTATTTCAAATTTTTTATGAGAGTTTCTTAAAATAAAATCTTTTTTTCATAATCTACCTTTATACAATTGTTAATTATGTATTCTTATGCATCAAAAGTTAAAGTAATTAGTTTATATTTTATATATTCATTCTTATTAATAGAGATATTAATATTTTGTTTCCATGTTTTTAAATATATTTTCAAAGGATTTTTTAATTTCATTAATATCATATTCCTCTATATTCATATCATTAAATCAATTAATAATAATATCTTTTTGTTTCTTATTTGTAGTATCAAAAATTTTTATACAATTCTTTTCTACATCTATAATAGAAAATTCATTTTTGTTGTTATTAAATGTATTTTTGCATGCCTTCTCTAAGATATTGAAATCTATATTTTTTTCAAAAAATTTAAACAACAAATGAATATCTCATATATCCTTTACTCTTGTTATGCACCCATTTTCTTTAACAATGTTATATGTAGTGAATAATTTTTCTGATATTATTGTTTCTATATTATAACAATTTAAATTTAATGGTAGCCCTAAAACAAAACTTTTAATTTCTTTTTTGTCTGGTTTTGGCGTTATTACATCTCCACTCACAATATCAAACTTCAAATAAATTTTTTGGTTAATTTCACCAAATGATAATACTACATGATATGATAAACCGATTTTATCTGTATTCTCTGCAATATGATCAATTTTTGTAATTTGCATATTCACACCATCGTCTTTAGCTAGCAATGAAATGAAATTAAATATTTCATCTAATTTATCCTTATTTATATCATTTGTAAATGAAAAATCTATATCAATAGTTGTACGAATATTATTTTTTAGCAATTCTGTTATTAAAAAACCACCCTTAAATATGAATAAAGTTTTGTATTTTGAATTTGATATAATATAGCTTAGATATTCCATTCAATAGAGTCTATCAAAAACTTCATATGATATTTTTAATTCATCAACATATCTATTACGTTTATTTATGAAATTTTGAACAACATTTTTCATTATCTTATCCCTAATTTATATATTCTTTCTTTTGAAATATTCAATTGTTTACAAATACTTTTTAATTTAGGAATATCTTTATTTTCGTAATTAATATAATTTTTTATTAGTTCTTCAGAAAATTCACTCTCTTCATTTCTTTTAATTATATTAGCTATAATTCTTTCGAAGCAATATGCTTTTACTTTATTGCCATGACTATTAATAAAATATTCTGCTCCTATATTAATAGTTTCATTTGGTTCATAATATACTTTTGTTTTTTTATTATTGACTTTTCTATTTCTAGGAATTACTACATCATATTTATGGATCATATAATTTGTTTGATTGATGATATTAGCAGCAGATATTCTATCAAATATAATATCTTTATTTTTATATTGTAGATACCACATTTCATCAAATAATGTATTCTTATTATTTGAATAAACACCATCAACTATTTTGTGCAACAATCCTTTTTTAACCAATCTCTTAAGATAATTTTTATCGATATTAAGTTTTTTACAGTCTTTATAAGTGACAATTGAATTGTTTTTATCACAAATATTTATTATTTGTTTTTCATTTTCATTTACTTTTATTTTCTCATTCATTTTGTCCCCTTTTTACTTTCAATAATATAATATCATATTATTTTGAAAATATTTAATAACTATTTTTTAATTATTATTACGCTTGAAATAACAAAATAAATATAATAAAAATTATGAGAGGTATTATGAACAAAGAAGAAATAGTAAAAAATGAAAGAACTTTCTAAAATTATTAAATATGAATTTAAGAATATAGATTATTTAACAAAAGCAATGTATACTGAAAAAATAAATGACCCTTCATTAAGAAGTAATAATAAAACATGCACAAATGAATCATTAGCACAGATAGGAGATTCTCTTATACAGCTTAAGATTTTTATTGAAGGATTCAAAAACAAAAAATAAAATCACAAATAGAAGAAGATAAACGATAATATATCAAAATATAGAAAAGCATTAGGTATAGAAGAATATGAACATAATAATTTATGTTTTTATTCGAATGATTATCACACAGGTATCCACCAACGAATGGGCATGATGCTTATATAGATGCTATATATTTAGATTCAAATATATACAAAGCATTAGAATGAATCGAAAATAATTTAATTAAATGAATATATGAAAATAAGGGATCTTAATTAATAAAAGAAGATGAACAAGGAATGAATAATATTGACAAATAAAAAATATTAAGAGTATAAAAGATATTCTAAAAAATTGATTTATAGATTGAAAACAAAATGTAAATTAGTTTTAAAAACAAATATATAGATTAAGTTATTCTCGTTTCTATATTTGTTTTATTTTTTTTGTATTTCATTTCTAAATGCAATTATATGTTTTTTTTATTTCTTTTTTAAAGGCAAAATATTATCAATAGTTCAGAAACACCTTTTTTTAAGTTGTCTAATCTAGTATTTATTGCTAAACTAAATGATATATATATCATATTTAAATAACCTTTTTTTGTATAAAAATATACAAAAAATACTTATATTTGTGTTATTTTTGTATATTTCTATACAAAAATACTCTTATAATTGAAATATAGGAGGTTATAATGAATTCTAAAGCGTTAAACTTGCAAAATTTCATAGATATTCCTACTAAGGATACAATAATAGACACAATTATCAATAACTTTCATACACTTAGAAAAGAGAAGAAACTATCTAGAGAGAAATTATCACAAATATCAGGTGTAGATGTTGGAGTTATTAGAAGATTTGAAGAAACTAAAAAAATAACATTACAAAATTTAATTCATCTTGCTTTTGCTTTAAATGCTCAGGATGAATTTATAAACTTATTTAAATTAAAGAAAGTAGTTAAGCTATATGAATAATAATTTTATATTTACAAATGATTTAAAAGTTTTCTTTAATAAAGAGGAAGTAGGAAAACTTAAAATAGAAGATGAAATAGTTTACTTTCAATATCATCCCGATTGAATAAAAAAGGGATTTTCAATTTCTCCTTTTAAACTACCATTAAAAAATGATATTTTTAAATTTAAAAACAATAATTTATCAATATGAGGTGTTTTTATCGACTGTCTACCAGACGGTTGGGGAACTAGATTAAATATTAAAAAATGAGCTCAACAAGGTATCGACTATGAAAGATTAAATATCCTAGAAAAATTATCCTTAATAGATAAAACAGGGTTAGGTGGGTTTGATTTTGTTAGATCTAATGCCATAAATGAAAAAATAGAAATTGATTTAAATAAAATTGTAGAAGATGTGATGATGAATTACAAAGATGTTTCCAATCTAAAATTTATTAATGAAATATACCAACAAGCAAATTCATCCGGAGGAGCAATACCTAAAATTCATTACAAAGACAAATCTGGTAATTGAATTATTAAATTACCAATGAGCAAAGATACAATAGATATAGGAATCAAAGAATATGAAGCAAATATGCTTGCAAAAAAATGTGGAATTAACATAAATGAATGCAAATTAATAAAATTAGATTCAGGCATTGAGCTGTTTGCGGCCAAAAGATTTGACATTATTAAAAATACTAAAAAACACACAATTTCTGTGGCGGGTTTGCTTGATGTTGATTTTGTTAAAGTTCAACTAGATTATTTAAGCATCTTTGAAATAATTAATATATTAAGTGTTGATAAACAAAATGATTATTATGATTTCTTTAAGAGAATGGTGTTTAATTATAAATTTGGAAATTGTGATGATCATACAAAAAATACATCGTTCATTTATGATGAAAAATTAAAAGGATATAAATTATCACCTGCATTTGATACAACTTATACACCAGAACTAAAATTTCATAATTTGTTATGTAATGGAAAAGACAAACCAACTAGTAATGATTTTTTAGAAATAGCAAAAAAATTTAATTTGGATATTACTATATGTAATCAAATAATAATTGATATTGAAAACATTGTTAAAGATTATGAATCTGATAAATAATTTTATATAATGAGTAAAAACATGAAATAGTACAAATCAGAAAAAATTAAAGTAAGTTTTTGTTCCATATTTTAATGCCCTAATTTATTGAAGTATTAAACTTACAAGATTTCAAGATGTTCGTACTTAGATCATAGTAATAAACTCGATTATTAATAACCTTCATAATACAAAATAAAAAAAGTAACATACAA
>CASDUM010000066.1 GCA_949283985.1 uncultured Mycoplasmataceae bacterium
AATTATTTATGATAAAGGTAGAATATGGATAAAAGTTTTTTAAAAATTAAAATAAACAAAAATGAATTATCTTCTGCAATAAAAAAATGTTTAAATGTTATAGAAGGTAATACTTTTGATTCAAGTGCTATTAATGAATGTGTAAAGTTAAAAGTAGAAAATGATAAGATTATTCTAACTAGTTTTAGTCATTTATTTTGTGTAAAATATGAAATAAACGAAAATTTTGAAATATTTAATACAGGTGAAATTTTAGTTAAAGGAAAAATATTTAATAATGTTATAAATAAATTAGATGATGAAATTATTTTAGAAAGAATTGACAATAATTCTTTATATATAAAATCTAATAATTTTGAATCCAATTTAAATCTTGTTGATGAATATTTATTCCCAGATATTAATTTTGAACCAGAATCAAATTACAAAAGTTTTATAATTAAGTCTAATTATCTAAATGAAATTGAAAAAAAATTAATGAATTTTGTTTCAAAAACAGATAATGTGCTTTCACATTTAAATTTTTCGATAAAAAATGGAATTTTAACAGCAGTAGCAACTGATACTGTAAAATTAGTTAATTTAACTTTCGATATTAATACTGAAGATGGTCAAGTTAAAATTCATCCTCTATTATTAAAATGACTTTCAGGTTTTTATAGAAATGATGAGGATATAGAATTTAGAATTTATGAAAATCAAATAATAATTAAATATAGAAATTTAACTATTATAAACAATACATGAAATGATGTATATCCAGATACAAGTTTTTTATTAGAAGGTGATACTAATTTAATTTTTAATGTAGAAAAAAATAAGATAATAAAAGCTCTTGAAAGAGGAATTTCATTGTTTGATACTGATCCATTAAAAATAAGAGTAAAACTATTAGGTGAACAAAATCAATTAACAATTAAATTTGAAAATGAAATTTATGCTTCATCGATGGAAATTATCGAAATTAATAAAATATCAGGTGGGAATATTAATATTGTTTTAAATGCTCAATTCCTAATTCAAATTCTCAAAAATTTTGAAGGAGATATTGTAACTATAAAATTATTATCTGAAACTAAAAACATATTATTCAACGATAATTTTAATGACAATTTTATTCAATTATTAGCTCCAATATCAATAGAATAATTTATGAAAAATAAGATTTAAAAATCTTATTTTTATTTTTATATTTTTGTGAAAAAATAAGTGATTTTACATTAAAATAGGTGTCTAAATAAACCTTAAAAATGATATAATTTATATAGGTGTTTCATGACAAAAAAAGAATATATTTTTATAACCACAGAATTTATAAAATTAGGTCAATTTTTAAAATTTAGTGGAGTGATAACTAACGGCTCTGAAGCTAAATTTTTTTTATCTAATAATGATGTCTATGTTAATGGAGAATTAGAAGATAGAAGAGGAAGAAAAATATATAATGACTACGAAATATTAGTTAATGAAACATTATATATATGTAAGAATAAAGGAGAAAATAATGAGTAACAATCAATATAATTCTGATAGTATAGTTCAATTAGAAGGGCTTGAACCAGTTAGAGTTAGACCAGGTATGTATATTGGATCTACAGATAATAGAGGACTTCATCATTTAATTTGAGAAATTGTTGATAATTCTATTGATGAAGCGATGGCTGGGTTTTGTAACAAAATAATAATTAAAATTTTAAAAGATGGTTCTATTTCAATTAGAGATAATGGTAGAGGTATTCCTGTAGGATTAAATTCAAAAACAGGAAAATCAGGTGTAGAAATGGTATTTACAGAACTACATGCTGGTGGTAAATTTAATAAATCTTCATATAGTGTATCTGGTGGACTTCATGGTGTTGGTGCATCTGTAGTTAATGCACTAAGTTCTAAAATGACTGTAAAAGTATGAAGAGATGGTAAGGAAAATAAAATCCAATTTGCTAATGGTGGAAAAATAGTAACACCTTTACATGTCTCAAATGAAAATTCATTAGAACCAACAGGGACAGAAGTAGAATTTTATCCAGATTTTACTATCATGGAAAAAAATGATTGAGATATGGATACAATAACAACTAGAATTAAGCAACTTGCATATCTTAATAAAGGTCTAAAAATAGTTTTAATAAATGAACAAATTGAAAAAACTATTTCATTCAAAAATGATGGCGGATTAAGTCAATGAGTTATAGAAATAAATCAAGACAAAGAACCATTATATGAAATTGTTACATCTACAGAAGCTACAAAAGTAACTAAAATAGCTGGATTAGATGAACCTGCTCCTATTTCAATTGAGTTGGCATTTCAATATAACAAATCATACAACCACTCTATTTATTCGTTCTGTAATAACATTAACACTTCTGAAGGTGGATGTCATGAAGAAGGTTTCAAATTTGCTTTTGTAAAGACAATTAACAATTACGCTGTCGAAAAAAAATATTTAAAAGATAAAGATGACAAAATATCAAAAGAAGATATTGCAGAAGGTTTAACAGCAATTATTTCAATCAAGCACCCAAATCCAATATATGAAGGACAAACAAAAAGAAAACTTGGTGGAAATGATGTAAGACCCATTATAAGTGAAATGACTCAAGAAATTTTAAATAAATTTTTACTAGAAAACCCAACTGAAGCTGATTTAATTGTTAAAAAATGTATTTTAGCAAAAGAAGCAAGAAAAAAATCTCAAGATGTAAGAGAAGCAACAAGAAGAAAATCACCGTTTGAAAGTAATTCACTTCCAGGTAAATTAGCTGATTGTAGTACAAAAGATCCAGAAATTTCAGAATTATATATTGTTGAGGGGGATTCAGCTGGAGGTTCAGCTAAAATTGGAAGAGATAGAATATTCCAAGCTATTCTTCCTTTAAAAGGTAAAATCCTTAATGTTGAAAAAGCTCAATCTTCTTCTATATTTAACAATAACGAAATTATTGATTTAATCACTGCTGTTGGAGCAGGTGTAGGCAATGATTTTGATATTGAAAAATTAAGATATAACAAAATAATAATTATGACAGATGCTGATGTTGATGGTGCACATATTAGAATTTTATTATTAACATTTTAATTTAGATATATGAATAAAACAATTTAAAATGTGAATGTATATATAGCACAACCACCATTATATAAATTTTCAATTGGTAAAACTATTAAATATGCATATGATGATGAAACATTAAACAAATTCAAAGAAGAAGCAGGTAATCAAAAATATAATGTTCAAAGATATAAAGGTTTAGGAGAAATGAATCCTGAACAATTATGAGAAACAACAATGGATCCTAAAAATAGATTATTACTTAAAGTAAGTGTTGAAGATGCAATAGATGCTGATAAAAAATTCTCTTTATTAATGGGGGAAGATGTTAAACCTAGAAAAGAATTTATTGAAGAGAATGCTAAGTATGTAAAAAATTTAGATATATAGTATAGGATATAAAAATGAGTAGAGATATAAATAAAGTAACAGATGAAATTAAAGAGAGTTTAAAAGATAGTAAAGTAAATTTTAGATCTATTACAAAAGAATTAGAAACATCATTTATTGATTATGCAATGTCAGTTATTACATCAAGAGCACTTCCAGATGTAAGAGATGGATTAAAACCAGTTCATAGAAGAATATTATATGCAGCTTATAATTTAGGAATGGTCAGTGATAAACCATACAAAAAGTCAGCAAGACTTGTAGGTGAAGTTATTGGTAAGTATCACCCACATGGTGATTCTGCAGTGTATGAAGCATCAGTTAGAATGGCTCAAGATTTTTCATTAAGATATCCATTAATTGATGGCCATGGTAACTTTGGGTCTATTGATGGCGATAGTGCAGCTGCTATGAGATATACAGAACAAAGATTATCAAAAATCTCAAATGAATTGTTAGAAGGCATTGAAAAAGAAACAATTGATTTTATTGATAATTATGATGGTAGTGAAGAAGAGCCAACAATTCTTCCAGCAGCTTTTCCAAATTTATTAGCTAATGGTTCTACAGGTATAGCTGTTGGTATGTCTACAGTAATTCCGCCACATAATTTAACAGAACTAATTAATGCATCAATTCATTTAGCTAGGAATCCTGAATGTACAGTTTTAGACTTAATGGAACATGTTAAAGGACCTGACTTTCCAACAGCAGCTGAAATAGTTGGAGATAGTGGAATAAGAAGTTATTTTAATACAGGTAGAGGTTCAGTAACTATTAGATCTAAATATACAATAGAAACAAATGATAATGGTAAATCTACAATCATTGTTACAGAGTTACCATACATGGTTAATAAATCATCTTTAATTGAAAAAATTGTGAGATTAGTTAAAGATGAAGTAATTGTTGGTATAGCAGATTTAAGAGATGAAACATCAAGAGAGGGAATAAGAATAGTTATTGAAACAAAAAGAAACGTTATTCCAGAAATATTACTAAATAAATTATTCAAACATACTGAACTTCAAACAAATATAAGTGTTAATATGATTGCGCTAGTTGCTGGAGTTCCAAAGCAATTAAATTTAAAAGATTCATTATTTTATTTCATAGAACATCAAAGAGATGTTTTACTGAGAAAGACTAAATATGAATTAGATAAAGCAGAAAAAAGAGAACATATTCTTAGTGGTTTATTCATAGCTGTAGAAAATATTGAAGAAGTTATAAAAATTATTAGAAATTCTGTAGATAATGATACTGCTGAAAAGGAATTAATTTCAAGATATGCTTTATCCCAAGAACAAGCAAAAGCAATTTTAGATATGAGATTAAGAAATTTATCTAATCTAGAAAGAAATAAAATTTCGGAAGAAATAGAAAAATTAAAAGTATTAATATCAGATTTAAAAGAAACTTTATCATCTAAAGAAAAACAAACAAATATCATGTGTAATGATTTAGAGAACATAAAAAACAAATATGGTGATGAAAGAAGAACAGAAATCTTACAAGGAGTTTCATCTTCTATTGATGATGAAGATTTAATTCCAGTTGAAGATATTGTTATTACATTATCTAAAAACGGATATTTAAAAAGAATTCCTGTTGAAACATATAAATTACAAAATAGAGGTGGTGTTGGTGTTAAAGGGTTATCAACTCATGAAGATGATGATGTTAACTTACTAATAACAACAAGTACTCATATTGATTTATTAATGTTTACAGATAAGGGTAAAGTATATAGAATTAGAGGACACCAAATTCCACAAGGTTCTAGACAATCTAAAGGTATACCTGCATTAAATTTAATTAATATCGAAAAAGGCGAAAGTGTATTATCAATTCTTCCGGTCGAAAATTATAATGAAGGATTCTTATTCTTAGCAACTCAAAACGGAATTGTTAAAAGAACAAAACTAGAAGAATTTAATTCAATTAGAGCTAATGGTAAAGCGGCAATTAAATTAAAAGAAAATGATTTACTAATAACTGCTTTCATTACATCAGGTGATGATGAAATTTATTTAGGATCAAACACAGGTTTCTTATGTAAATTTAAAGAATCAGATGTTAGAGAAATGAGTAGAATAGCAGCTGGTGTTAAAGGTATAAGGCTTCCTAATAAAGAAAAAGATAAATTAATTGGAGCTTCATCATCTTCAAATGGAACATTAATGCTATCAATTGGTGAAAATGGATTAGGCAAAATGACAGATATATCTAGTTATAGATTAACAAAAAGAGGATCAAAAGGTGTTGTATCATTAAAATTAAACGAGAAAACAGGGAATATGATCTTCTGTAAAGCTGTTAAAGGAAATGAAGACTTGTTAATGTTAACAAGTGAAGGTAAAATAAATAGAATATCTCTAAGCAAAGTCAAAATCACAATTAATAGATCAACATCAGGTGTCAAATTAATAAATATGGATGAAAATGTGAAATTACAATCAGCATCAGTATTTTTATCACAAGAAACAAATAATGAACAAGAAGATAATAAAGTAGAAGTGAATAATAGTGAAGAATAATAAAAAATTATTAGTTATAATCCCAGCTTTTAATGAAGCTAAAAATATAAAAACAGTTGTTGATAATGTTAAGAATCATAAATATGATTATTTGGTTGTTAATGATTGTTCATATGATGCAACAGATTTAATATGCGAAAAAGAAAATTACAACTTTATTTCAAATGATAAAAACATTGGATTATCAAAAACCATGAGAAATGGATTTAGATATGCTTCAGAAAATGAATATGAATATGCAGTTCAATTTGATGCTGATGGTCAACATGAAATATTAACAATTGATTCAATGTTAAAAAAGGCAGAAGAAGGTTATGACATAGTTTCTTCAAGTAGATTTATGGATTCATATGATCATGATGAAAAAACAAAAGTTTTCATATGAAGAATATTTAGAAGATTAATAGAAAAATATTGTAAAACATTAATAACAGATCCAACTTGTGGATTAAGAATGTATAGTGAAAAATTTATGAAAGCATACGTTGATATACCTAAATTTGAGGTTGAACCATCTACTATAGCTTATTCAATTAAAAATTTAGGAATGAAATTTATTGAAGTTCCAACAATAGTTCATGAAAGAATGAATGGTGAATCATATTTTAAAAATAAGAAAAAAATTATTGGATATATATTAAAACAAATTAGAAGATTAACAATAACTACTAGATTTTGAAGATACCATAAAAAAAATAATGAGGAGAAAAAATTATAACAATTCTCTTCATTATTTTTATTTTTTATCAACAAATTTTTTTCTAAATTCAAAATCCGATTTAATCATATCTGAAATTTTGTATTTTGGAACTCATCCTAAGTCTTTCTTAGCTTTTGAGTTCTTTGTAATTAGGATTGCTGGATCACCTTGTCTTCTACCAGTAATTTTATAATTAACTTTTTTATTTAAAGTTTTTTCAACTTGATTTATTACTTCTAATACTGTAAATCCTTTAGAAGTTCCAAGGTTAACAATATTAGGTTTGTTATGTTTAATCATATAATTCATCATTAAAATATGAGCTTTTACTAAGTCTATAACATGGATATAATCTCTAATACAACTACCATCTCTAGTTTTATAATTATCTCCAAAAACTTTCATTTCTCCACCTAGTAATAAACTTTTATTTATAACTGGTATTAATAATGTTGGGTTAATTATTCTTGAACCATAATTCTTTGAAGCGCCTGCAACATTAAAATATCTTAATATTCCATAATTAATCCCATATGCTTCATAAGCTCCTTTAAGAATATATTCGTCTGCAAGTTTAGAAGAACCATATGGGTTAATTGGATCTTTGTACGAATTTTCTTTAATAGGAATATCTTTTTCTAGCGGGTTACCATAAACTGCTGCAGTTGATGAGAATACAATATTTTTAACATTACAATCACGCATACATTTAACAATATTTAACATTCCACCAACATTATTTTCATAGTATTCTATAGGTTGAAATACAGATTCTCCAACAACTAATTTTGCTGCAAAATGAAATATAAATTCTATCTTTTCTTTTTTAAGAATAGAAGACAACAAATCATAATCAAGTTGAGAGCCTTCATAAAATTTTGCTTTTGGATGAATGTTTTCTTTAAACCCTGTTGATAAGTCATCAAGAATCACAACATTATATTTTTTTTTATTTTTTAATAATTCTTCAACAAAAACTGAACCAATATATCCAGCTCCACCAATAACTAAAATATTCATATTATTTAACTCCTTTTAATGCATATTCAAGTAATTTATTAATAACTGCTGATCTACTTTTCCCTGTACTTAAGTGAATTTGTTCGACTTCGTTATAAATTCATTTTTTAATATATATGTTAGTTTTAACATCTAATTTTTCTTCTACATCGAATAAAGAATTTATTTTTGGATTAATATTTATTTTTGTATTATTTTCTATTTTTTTTTCTTCTTCAAGATTATAATTATTTGCTTCTTTTAAATTAATATTAGTATTAGTAATTTCCACTTTATTAATTTTTTCTTTTTTTTCTACAAATTGTTCTACTTTAGGATATAAGTTATTTTGATTGTTATTTTCTATTTTAGTTGTATATTCTTCATTTTTAACTTCTTCAAATTGTTTGGTAAAAACTTCAACTGCTTCATTTATTCTTGAATCATCTTTTGTATTTAAATTATCATTATTATTACTTTCATTTTTATGCTCTTCTTGTTTTATTTCTTCATTCTCACTTTCATTAAAAAATGAATCATCTGATAAATCAAAAAAACTAAATTTCTTTTTCTTGTCCATATTCTTCTCCATTAATATAACCTATAATTTCATTTTTTAATGAATCATATTCTTTTTGAAATTTATTCTTTTGAATACTTAATACAATAGGAACTCTTTCATATCCAACAGCAGCAGTTGATTTTGTTGATGATGAGATATAACAGTTAGTCACATACACACCTTGAGATGTTAGTTTTGGTCTTATAGCAATATTTATAATTTCTTTATGAATATTTGCTCTATTGTTGACTTTAGTAGGTATTGCAATTACTTTTAAGTTAGTATTACCTTTTTCTATAAATTTTTTAGATGCCATAGCTATTCTTCTTAAACCCAAAACAGCATATTGATCAGGTTCAAAAGGTATAAGAGCAACATTAGTTATAGATAATACAGTAGAAACAATTGATGACATAATTGGTGGTGTATCAATAATCACATAATCATATATTTCATCTAGTTTGTGTATTAGATCCTTCAATGAATCAACTTTTAAAATACCATTAGATAAATAAAAGTCAAAATAATTTAATTCATCATTACTTGGTAGTATATGTAAATATGGTTCTCTTTCACCAATAACAACGTCATCTAATTCACATTCCCCTTTAAGATATTCCATAACTGTGTTTTTTAATGTGTAGGGGTTTTTTCCGAATGTGGCAGCTACATTTCCTTGACCATCTAAATCTAAAACAATTGTTTTCTTATTATCTAATGAAAAACAAGCAGCTAAATTAGTTGCTAGTGTAGTTTTAAGAACCCCACCTTTGTTATTAACAATTGATATAATCATTTTTACTCCTTTCAATAATTATATAATAAATTACGTAATTATTTAAATATTTATAAAAAATTACATTATTAATTATATAAATAGTTATTATAAAAATTACAATTAAGTAATCAAATATGGAATTATTATATTAAATTACATAATCAATTACGTAAAAAATTATGTAATTATTATTTGATTAGAATATATTTACTCTTAAAATCATCCGGTTTTCTTTTAAATTAAACAATAAATTAAATTCACATGTGTTAAATATGCTATTTTTTAATGTTTTCATGCGATTTTGTGGACTTTTTTGAATTTTATGTTATAATATACTTGAAATTGGTTTTACCCCATTTAAATTGCGTTATTTTAAATTTATTGAAATCTAGATCATTTTTTATGAAAAAATTAACAGGTGTTTTAAAAATATGTTATTATATATTACATAGTAATATATAAAATAGAAATAAAAGTTTCTATAGGTTTGAAATTACATAAAAAATTACGTAACCATAATTGATTACGTAATCATGTTAAATAATATTTTTAATTTTATCTATTTCTGTAAAACAGTTGTTCATAAAAATATCAGATTTACTAGTGTCATTATATTCCAAATATTTTCTAATAATTCTTACAGAATCTTGAATTGGAATTTCATCAATTGATAATAAAGATAAATTATGAGCAATATTATTTCTTATTAGATTTGTCTTTTTAAAAAAATCTTTATCTATTTTTAAAATATTTAGAGATTTAATAATTAAATTAAGTATATTGTTATTCATATTTTCCGCTAGCTTTATAAATTCACCATATGTTATTGAAAAAATATATTCTTCTAATGATTCATATTTTTTAACTTTATTGATAATTGGTTTGATTTTTTGAAATTCATCATTAAAGTTATTACTATTTAGAATAACATCTTTAAACGTTTTATATTTTTTATTAAAATAATAAACAAAAATAGTTTTAATTTCTCTTTCGATTTTTAATATTCAAGGAAATAATATATTTTTCATATTATTGTCAAATCAATATATAGATATAATTTGATCATCAGTCATTTTTTGCTTTAAAATTTTAGAATAATTTTTCTTTATATATTTTAAAATATTTTTTTCATTTATAATTGATTTCA
>CASDUM010000067.1 GCA_949283985.1 uncultured Mycoplasmataceae bacterium
AAATATTATTATAAAAGTTTATATATAATATAAACATATTTGCCAAAAAAGGTTTAAGTCATGAAAGTTTCAATTTGCATACCATGTTATAATGTTGAACAATATTTAGAAAATTTATTTAAATCAATTGACAACCAAACATTTAGAGATTTTAAGGTTGTGTTTGTTGATGATGGTTCAACAGATAATACATATAAAATAATAAGTAGTTACATAAGTGATAAGGATAAAAATAATTATAGATTATATTCTCAGCAAAATAAAGGCTTAGCAGAGACTAGAAATGTTCTTATTAATTATGCAAAAGGTGACTACATATTTTTTCTTGATTCTGATGATACAATACCAGATAATACGCTTGAAGTTTTATGAAATAATTCTAAGAATGGTGAAATAGATATAGTTGTAGGTAGAGCTAAGGTAATTTTTAATAAGAAGGTAAAATTACCATTTATAGTTCAATATAGATATTTGAATAATATGACAAATACTCATTATGTTAAATCAAATTTATGTACATGTTGAGGGTCGATCATAAAAAAAGAATTGTTTAATGGAGAAAAATTTTTAAAAGGTTTTTCTTATGAGGACATAGGTTTAATAAACTATATATACTTAAAAGCTAAATCGTTTAAATCAATTAAAGATACAACATATTTTTATTGAAGAAGAAATGATAGTATTTCAAATTTTAATGAGAATAATAAATGAAAAATAATAGATATTTATAAACAAACAGAAAATACGCTACAAAAATATTATGATAGTGGTATGCTTTATGATAAAAAATATTTAAAATCAATAAATGGAACAATGTTTCAAATACTTATATCTACTTATTGATTATCAAGATATTATTCAAATAATAACTTAATTAATAAGTTACCACTATATGCTATAGATGAATTATTAAAAAAATATGGTTTTAAATTAAAATTTTCTAAAACTTTCTGAAAATCACTATCATTTATATATTTAAAAAATCCATATAGAGGGATTAAATATATATATGAAAAAATAAGTAAAAAAAGAAGAACTAATCAAAAAGTTGAGTTTATAAAAATGTCTGAATTCAAGAATAAAAAATCTAGAAAAATTGTAGTTTTAGATGATGGAATATTAAATCAAGAAATTTTAGATAAATATAAAAATAGAACATTTTTGTCACAAAATTTCAATCTAAAAGGAAATAATGTTTTATATAGTTTAAAACCAAATAAAATTACTGAATCATTATTAGAAAATGAAAGATTACATATTATAGATCTAACTGAATTCAAGGACTTCAGTATTAAAGAATTAGGAATTATAGAAAAAATTAATAAAAGAATAATAATATTAATTTCTACAAATATAGACTTAAGAAATAAAAATATTTTGAAAATAAAATAACAATATGAATGTAACATTATATTGTTATTTTTTGTTAAAGAATTTACTAAATCTAATTTTATGCATAATGCTATATATTCATCTAATGTAAAATGGGTATCATTTAAATTTAAATTTTCTATTTATATTAAATTTAAGACTATTATTGATCATTAAGTTTCTCATATCTTTTAAATTAAGACGATATGATACCATTTCTTGACAATTATTATCTATACATTTTTGACAGGCATTAAATTCAGCTTCAAACCTTTTATCATTTCATTTTTGAGAAATAGAATTTCCAGCTCTATTAAAATAATAATATCCTATAGTTTTTCTGGTGAAGGAAACTAATTTTGTTTTATTAAACATTTTAGTTATATAATCAGGATCTTGATAAGCTCATCCTTCAATTATGTCGTCAATACTACAAAACAATTCCTTTTTAATAAAAAAAGGTAATGGCAAACAGTATGGTGTTATCATTTGATATTTATTTTTAATATTTCTTTTAAATAAAAATCAATAAGGATGAATTTTTTTAACGGCTTTTTTTCCGTTATATCTTCTAAAAGATCCACATAATATATCAGCATCATTTTTAGATAATTTATTTAATATATTAAATATTTCAGGGTGGTAAAAATCATCAGAATCTAATATTGACACATAGTCATTATTAATTATTTTGTTATTTTTAGCGTAGTTGATAACAGAACCTCATTGCCCATTGGATTTTTCAATAAGCTCTATGTTATTATATTTTTCAGAAATTCTTTTCACAATTTCTTTTGAGTCATCAGTAGATCCATCATCAATAACATAAACTTCTATTAAGTTATTATCATAATTAGAATTTATTATTGACAATAAGGTTTTTTCTATTGTTAATTGTGAGTTGTAAGATGGTATTACAATTGTAAAACTTTTATTCATTATTAAATCCAAAATTATATATATATTTTTCTTTTCTTTTTTCAATTATCATAAATAATTCTAACACTAGTAATAGTGAATGAAATTAAACCTAGTAGCGCAATTAAATAAAATGTAAAAAATCTTCAAATAAAAACAGCGCTATTTATTACTTCTTCTATACTTTTATTATTTAAATTTCCGCTTATATCGTTTCCATTTTTTATAAAAGTAATTAATAAAATTTGTATAGTCCCTTCTCCCCCTGGGATTGGAATAAAATTATTTGCTGTTACAGCAACATTAACATAGTTAAAAACGCTAAAATAATTTATTACTAAACCCGGGTTTAATAATTTGAATGAAAATATCATCGTTATATAATAAAGAATATTTCACAAAATATTACCGATAGCAAAAGGTATAAGAAACTTAATATCTTTTAATTCTTTCATAAACTCCTTTTGGAAAGCTCCATTTTCCTTGAACTCTTTTCTTATTTCTTCTTTTGTTTTGCAACTTTTACCAAATATTTTTCTAAAATAATTAAAACAAATATTTATTATATAATGAACATTCTTTGAATAACTTATAAGTCAATAAAAAGAAAATCCTAAGAAATCAAAAATAAGTCCCATAAAAGTTAATCAGAAAAGTAATTTTCATTCTCAGTTTACAGAAAGAACAGAGTAATTAGAACAAAGCACAAAAAACGAAGGTCATGTAATAATTATTTGTGAAAATGGTCCCAAAACACCAACAGATGCTACTGTTGCTGTTGCTTGTTTAGTTGTCATTCCATTCTTTCTTAATCAGAAAATAGTGTAAGGATCATCTCCAACAGCGAATGGAGTCGTAGCTGACAAGAATGAACCTATTACAGAAAATAAAATTCAATCGTACCATTTTGCCTTTAGGTTTATTTTTTTCATTTTATGATGATAAATAACAATTCTTCAAACACAGTAATAAATCGGGAAAATAAACATACAAGTGAATCATAATGGAAACAATTTATTATTTGTTACTGAATATTTTAACAAATTATAAATGTTCTTAAAATTTATATCAAGAAAAAAAGTAGAAATTAAAATGATAAAAGCAATAAAGAAGATTGAAATTATTGTAATCATTCATATTTTTTTCTTTGTAAAGAAGACATTGCTTTGGTTAAAAGTTTTATTGTTTTCCATAGGAACCTCTATTATTTTCTTAAATTACATAATAAACATTTATAATAAATATTATTATAATCTATTGTTTTAAAAAAGATAAATATATAAAGAGGAATAAATGATATATTTAATGATTATATTTTTTAT
>CASDUM010000068.1 GCA_949283985.1 uncultured Mycoplasmataceae bacterium
GAATTATTGAAGAAATTTTCATATGCAAGATACGCACCATTACTGTATTTGAAAGATAAAAAAAGAGTTGGGTCAGATAAGGCTAGGCAAGAAAATATGAAAGGATTTATTAAAACTTTATTAGTTAAACGATTAGAAAGTTCTATCTATGCTTTTTTAAGCACAGTAAAAAATATTATGAATTCTTCAGAAGGGTTCATCAGCTTATATGAATCGGGCAGAGTTGTAGTTGGTTCTGCTTCCCATACAAAATATAGTTTTAGTGATTTTGAACAAATGGATGAAGAAATATTCAAATTGACAATTGATTCATCAAATGTGGAAAGTTATAAACCTTCTGATTTTGAAGATGATTATATAGATAAGGTAATACGTGATCATGAGCTTCTAAAAGAAATTTATGAATTATGGAATAGTCTTGATATTCAAAATCGTGATTCTAAGTATGATTTGCTAAAAGAAAAAATCAGACTATTAAATAAAGAAAAAATCATTATTTTTTCTGAAGCAAAAGATACCGTAGATTATTTATTTAAAAAATTAAAAAATGATTTTGGAGATGTTGTCATTGATTTTAGTGGAAAAGACAGCATGGAAAAGAAACGATTTATACAATATAATTTTGACCCATTATTTGATAAAAAAGAAATTAATGATAAAAGAATTTTAATAGCAACTGATACATTAAGTGAAGGAATAAACTTGCACAAGGCTTCTATTTTGATAAATTATGATTTACCCTGGAATCCAACACGAATTATGCAAAGGGTTGGAAGAATTAATCGTGTTGGATCTAAAAATGAAATTTTGCATGTATACAATTTCTTTCCCAGAGCAAATACACGAGAACATTTATCACTTGAAGATGCCATAAAGGTAAAAATACAAATGTTTAATGAGTTGCTTGGTGAAGATTCTAAAACAATAACAAATGATGAAAATGTAAAATCATATAATTTATATGACTTTTTAATGATGGCTAACAAATTGCCTGATGAAGAAGCAATGAATTCTAATGCATTACAAATGACATATATACAAAAAATTAATGATATTATTCAAAATAATCCAAAACTTGCTGATAAAATACAAAAATTACCTGATAAGATTAGAGTTGCAAAAAGCACAAATGAAGATAGCAAACTAATTACATTTATAAAAAAAGGATGGATTAAAAAATTTATAAAATATGAAAATGGTGTATCAAATGAAATAGATTTTGAAGAAGCAATAAATTATTTGGAATCAAATGAAAAGGAGAAAAGTATTAGTATTCCAGAAAACTATTTTGATGGCTTGGATTCTAATAGAAGATTATTTTCAAATATTATTGATAATTCAAAAAGCAATAGTATTGGAACTTCGCAATCACCTAATGAAAAAAAGGTAAGACAATATATAAATGCATTATTAAATTTAACAACAATTAGTGTTAATGACAGAACATATTTAGAAAAAGTAAATGCTGCAATAATTAGAGGATCATTAAATAGTAGAATATTTAAAGATGTAAAAAAAGAAATAGATAAAAATACTAGCTCTGTGGATGATTTGATCAAAGCGTTTAAAACAATAATTGATGATGTATATTTGATGGAAAGAGATAACTATGATGTCACCAATTCGTTAAAAAAACCTGACATAATTGTTTTATCAGAATATTTAACAAGGGAGAAATAATTAATGGATAGTATAAAAAAATTACTAACAGTTCCTTACAATCAAGAAACTTTCAAAAAATTTGCAATTAACTTTTTAAAGGATGTAGTAACCGTACCTTTAAGAGAAAACACAATAATTCCTTTATCATTCAGAAGTACAATTGAATCCTATACTATATTTGGACAATATACGGATAACAATGGAAAAAGAGTAGTAATAATTTCAGTAAAAGTTAAGAATAATAGTTCAGCACAGAAAGCTCAAAGACAATTTATCTCTTATCTTTTAGCAAACGAATTTATTGGATTTAATGCTGCACTTGTAGCCTATTATGATAAGATAAGAGAAAATTGGAAATTGTCTTTTGTAACTATCGAATATAACTTTGGTGAAAAAGGAATTGAGTTAAAGTTTAAACCAGCTAAACGTTTTTCTTTTCTCGTTGGAAAAGATGAACCAACTAAAACATATGTTCAACAATTAGAACCCATATATGATTCTTTAGAGAAACCTTCTTTAAGTAGATTGAATGAGGCTTTTAGTGTAAATAGATTAACTAAAGACTTTTATGTAATGTATAGAGAAAAATTTGAAGAATTAACA
>CASDUM010000069.1 GCA_949283985.1 uncultured Mycoplasmataceae bacterium
ATAATATTCAATAACATTACTATCGCATTTTTCTATTTCTATTTCATCATACAAATTTTTATTTAGTAGAAAAAAACTTTTAATTTTATGTAGATCGCTTTTTTTCTTTTTTACAAGCAACGATATATTAATTTTTGAATAACTATTTATTTTCATTTTGAATACTCTCAAACATTGCTATATATTCACATATACTTATATCTTCTGGTCTAGTATTTGAAGGAATTCCTAAGTTATCTAAAATACTGATAATAAAATCTTTATCATAATTATTTTTTAAATTATTAATTATGGTTTTTCTTTTTTGTTGAAAACATGATCTAATGAATTTTTCATATTTATTTATGTTAAATTTAATGTCATTTTTATTTTTTATTCTAACTAATGTTGAAGTAACTTCTGGTTCTGGATAGAAAACTGTTTTTGGAATATCAAATAATTTTTCAACATTTGCAACCGATTGCACAAAAACTGAAAATCCATTATAGTTGTGATCTCCAAATTCAGCAATTAATCTATCGGCTACTTCCTTTTGAATTAAAATTATTGACTCTCTAATTTTATTGCATTTTATTAATTTAACAATTGCACTAGATGATATTGAATACGGAAGGTTTGATATAACAGAGTATTCCCTATTAAAAATATCATTATCTAAATCAACATTAAGAAAATTGTTATTAATTATGTTAATGTTTTCATGTTTATTTTTTATATATTCAACTATTCTTTTATCAAGTTCTACAAGTTTTAAATTAACATCTTTTTTTGCAAGTAAATCTGTTAGAGCGCCTAATCCTGGGCCAACTTCTAAAATGTTTTTACACTCAGATAATGAATTAACAATTTTTGTTTGGTATTCATTAGAAAATAAAAAGTTTTGTCCCATTTTTTTTGAAGGGATAAAACTTGTTTCTTTAATGTATTTTATCATTTCATTTTTGTTCATATTACAACTCTATTCCTAACTCTTTTGCAATTCTAGATGATTTATCTTGTTTATTTTGTTTTCTTCTATTCATTATAATTTTATGAACAATTAATGCTTGAGCAATACTAAATAATGATGATAAGAACCAATATAACCCAATACCTGTAGCTGATGAAACTACTATGAATACTAAAAATACTGTCATAATATTTTGTACCATATTCATTCTTTTAGCTTGGTCATTTCCTTTTTGACTTACAGCTTTAGAGTTTCTACTTCTAATCTTACTTAATTTTTGTGGTAATTTTTGAGAAATGATTTGAACTGGAACAACTATTAGAATAAAGAATATATATTTTCATCCATCATTAGTTAAATTACTAAATACTTGATTTAGAGGTGTTTCTGATAAATTTCAAATGTCGAATAACATTGCACCTTTTAGTGGTCTTAATATTGTTACAACTCTATATACAATTAAGAATATAGGTAATGTTATAAACATTTGTTCAAATGCAGCAAATGGTTTTACATTGTACTTATTATATATAGCTCTTGTTTCCATTTGCTTTTTCATCATAGATTCTCTATCATTCATTCCTTTATATTTTGCATTGATTTCAGCAAGTTTTCCTTGAACATCTTGCATTCTTTCCATTTGGAATGTTGAACGTAATGATATTAATAATGTAATTGTTCTAATTATAAATAATAAGACAAATATTGCTAATAATGCATTCATAGCTCCTCATGCATCTCTCATTGGATACATAATAGAAAGAACTAATGATGCACCAGGCCAAACAAATAGAGCATAAAATGGTCCATATGCAAAATTGAAATTATTTATTGAATATCCATATCACCCTAACCCTTGATTAATATAGCTAGCAGATAATACATATCTTGGATCTGTTACACCACAAAAAGGTAAATAACCGAATTCCAATCCTTGACCAAGATTAGTACTTGTTTTTGTTTCTGGTTCAATCATTGTTTGGAAACAACCTCAAAGACCCATTAACAATAAAAAAGCATATAATAAAATTTTTAATCATCTAAGTACAATTTTTAGTATTTTTCTTGCCTTTTTTTTGGGAGTTTCATTTGATTTATCAACTCAGAATGGATTAAAAAAAGAAGTATTCTCTGTGTTATTAGAATTTTTTTTATTTACAACAAATTCATTAACATACATAATATACTCCCTTTTAAATTTGAGTTTGAAGTTTTTTTATAATTTTTATAAAATCTTCTTTACTTTTTGAATAATTGTTAACGTCATAATTTTTTTTAACAAGAACTATGATGTTTAAATTAAGATTTATATCAATAGAATTGATGATAGATTTTATTTGCCTTTTGATTTTGTTTCTTGTAACAGCTAATTTAAACATTTTTTTAGAAATGGATATACCATATCTAAATTCATCATTTTTTGAATATTTTATAATATATAAATTAGAATGTATTTGCTTTGAATTGTTAAATATTTTATTAAATTCAATTTTATTTTTTATTATTTTCTTATTAGGCATTATCTATCTGAAACAGTTAAATTTTTTCTTCCTTTTCTTCTTCTTCTAGCAATTACTTCTTTACCATCTGAAGTTTTGCTTCTTGAAAGAAAACCGTGTTTTTTATATTTTCTTTTTTTATTTGGTTGATATGTTCTTTTCATGTCTTACCTCCTATTGTTTTTTCCTAATTTAATTAATTTTCAATTAATCAAAGATTAATAATAATATATTACCATATTTTTAATAAATTTTAAAGAAAAATGGAATTATTTTAAGTTGTGTAATTTATTTTACATAAACTATTATTAATGATTTTTAAAATATAATAAAATTATTTTAATGAGGTAATTATGAATAATTATTATGATCTTTGAAATAATATTGTAAAAAAAATCAAAAATGAAATTAATAATGATATTTTTTATAATGATTTTGTTTTAAAAAGTGAAATCATTAAATTCATTGATAATAGCGTTGTTATTAAAACCCCTAATTTATTTTCAAAAAAAGTTATGGAAAATAACTATTTAAATTTAATAAAAAAACTTTTTTATGACAATATAGGAAAAACAATTGAAGTTATTTTTGTATCTGATGAAGAAAAAACACCAGAAATTAATAATAAGATTTTAAATAATAAAAGTAGTAATTTAAATAATAATCTATCATTTGAAAATTATATTGTTGGTGAATTCAACAAACAAGCTTACAATGCAGCTAAAATGATGTTAGAAGAAGATCAAATAGATATTTTATTTTTATACGGAAATACAGGTATAGGTAAAACTCATATATCAAATTCTATCGGTCTAGAATATGTGAAAAAAGGAAAGAAAGTTCTATATATAAATGCTGATGATTTTGTTAGAGAAATATATAAATATATAAGTTCTAATCCAGATATGCTTGAATCATACAAAGATTCTTTTAATGATGTTGATTTATTAATAGTTGATGATATTCAATTTTTTTCTAATAAAGAAAAAATAAATGAAATATTTTTCAGTATTTTTAATAGTGTTATTCAAAGACAATCAAAAATAATTTTAACTTCTGACAGAATTCCAAATGAACTAAATATTAATCAAAGAATGATATCTAGATTTAATAGTGGTTTAACTATAAAAATAAAAAATCCTGATCTGGCTACTATTAAAGAAATTATTATTAATAAAATTAAAAATAAAAAAATATTAAATATTTTCACAAATGGAGCAATTGAATATATTGCTAATAGATATAATAGTGATATTAGAAGTGTTGAAGGGATAATAAATAAAATTTATTTTTGATTGAGAATAAACGAAGATGAATCTGTAATAAATGAAGAAAAAATTAAACAAATTTTACTATCCGAAATCGAAGATAAACAATTTATTAATAATGAAATAGTGGTTAGTCCAAAAATTATAATTGAAAGAGTTTGTACTGCTTATTCTATTAGTAAAGATGAGGTTGTTTCAAAAAATAGAAGTAAGAAAATTTCTTTTGTTAGAAATATATGTATTTATATTATTAGAAAGAAAAATAATTTATCTTATTCAAAAATAGGTTCTTATTTTTCGAACAGAGATCATTCTACAG
>CASDUM010000070.1 GCA_949283985.1 uncultured Mycoplasmataceae bacterium
ACTGATACTATTCCGGGAGTAAATTATGGAATTATTGGGATAGTGATTGGTAATATATTAATATGATCAACTTCAAAAGGAACATCATTAAGCGCGCTATCTAAATTATAATATGAAGCAATATCAATGGATGCGTTGCTGTTGCAGATATTAAACCTGATAGTACATGAACAGAATCGCAATGCTATATTGGTATAGCATTAAAATTCATTCAAAATTAAGATAAATTAGACTAATGTTAATTTCAAATTTAGTCTAGTTTATTTTTTATTTTCAATTTTATTTGATAAAATAATATAGTAAATTAAAAAGGAGAATAAATGGCAGAAAAAAAATCAAGTGCTGGATCAGTAAAAACTGCAAAAGCTGAAAAAGAAACAAAGTCTACTAAAACTACAAAAGCTGCAAAAAATACTAAAGTAGAAAAAGAAACAAAACCTGCTACTAAAGCAACAAAAGAAAAGAAAGTAGAAAAAGAAGTTAAAGTAGATATACCTTCTGAAAATGAAAAAGCGACAACTGAAGTTGAAGTAAAATCAGAAAATTATTATAAAGAAAAAGCTTTAGAAATTGATGAAGGAATCAATGCCAAATTAGAAGCAAATCCAGCAGTTAAAGCTAAATTTAAAAAATTAGTTTCTGTTAGTAAATTAATGGAAACAGGTGCACATATTGGATTAACATCAAAAAAATGAAATCCTAAAATGAAAAAATATGTGTATGCAAAAAAAGGAAGAAACCACATAATTGATCTTTACCATACAATGGTTGGTTTAAGTGAAGCATTCACATTCCTTAAAGATTATGCATCTAAAGGTAAAGCAGCATTATTTTTAGGAACAAAAACTCACATTATTAAAAAACAAATTAAAGATCAAGCAAGAAGAGTTAATGCTTACTATGTAAACCAAAGATGATTAGGTGGTACATTAACTAACTTAAAAACAATTATGAATTCAACTAGAAAATTAAATGAATTAGTTGCACTTCAAAAATTTGGAGACATGTCTAAATATTCTAAAAAAGAACAAGTAGAAAAATTAAAAGAAATCGAAAGATTAAATAAATTCTTTGGCGGAATTAGAACTATGACTTCATTACCTGATGTATTAATCGTTAATGATCCAGTTGAAGAAAAAAATGCAATTGCTGAAGCGAAAAAATTAGGTATTAAAATAATTGCTATTTGTAATACCAATGCAAATCCTGAAGACATTGACATCGTTATTCCAGCAAATAATTATTCTATTAAATCTGTATATCTAATTATTGGTATTTTAGCAGATGCTATGGCAGCTGGTCAAAACAAACCAATGTTATATGTTGGAAAAAAAGACGATGAAATTGCACTACCAGGAGCATTTAATCAATCTAAATAATTAAAATATGAATCGTAATAGATTCATATTTTTTATTCAAATAAATTAACTAATAATGAATTTAATAAATTGACATTTTTAGCTTTTAAGAAATTATTATCAATAACATATAAATTCTTATCAAGTTTTTCTTTGTAAAATTCAAAGGCTTTTTTATTTTTATTTATTCTTAAATTAATTCCACTAACTTTCCTTAACCCCATAATCAATATTGTTTTATAATATTCTTCATCATTTTCGTATGTTTCTTTTTTTTCTCATTTTAAAATAGAACCAATATTTTCATATGATGTTCTATTTTCATATCCTAATGATCCATATCCTATTCCGATCCAATCATTCATATCCCAGTAGCATAAATTATGCTTTGAGTAATATTTTTCATCAATCGCCCAATTTGAAATTTCATATTTCTTCATTTTTGTTTTAGATAATAGTGATTTTTCAAAATATTCCATAAAATCTTCTTCTTTTTCTTCATCAATTACATATCCATTTTTTTCTAGAGTTGAGCCTTCTTTTATTTCTAATGAATAAATTGACAAGTGTTTAATTTTTTTATCATTAATAAAATTTATAATATCATCTATATCTTCATATTTCATTAAAGGTAAATTATATATAAAATCACAACTAATATTGTTAAATCCATTTTCAATTAAAAGATCTATAGCTTGAGTAGCATCTCTTATATTATGCTTTCTATTTAGTAATTTTAATATATTATTATTTAACGACTGAATACCTATTGAAAATCT
>CASDUM010000071.1 GCA_949283985.1 uncultured Mycoplasmataceae bacterium
AAAGATTATCAATTATTGCTGATAACCAGGAAAAATACGAAGTAGTATTAAATATGATGTTTTCACTTAAAAATTTTTTTAAAGAGTATATTTCTAACCTTAAAAAATTATCATATAAATTAATAAACTATAATAATAATTACGATTTTGTATCTTCTTTCTTAATAGTTAAGAAAATAAATAGAGAATCAAAATATTTAAAAAATAAAATTAAAGAATTTGATTCCATCTTATTTTATATGTATAGAAATGTAAACTTGTTATCCGAAGTGTACATGGAAGATTGTAATATATTCAATAGAATAGTTGATTTCTATGAAAAAAACTTATCTAATGATTATGATAATACTCAAATCTATTTATTATTTGAGGAAGTTAGAAGTTTATTACAAAAATTATTTGAACAAAAAACAAAGTGTGAGATTCAAACTACAATTGATTTACAAAGAAAAATAACAAAGAACTTAGATGAGTTATCAAAAACTCTTTCAAAAATATTTATTTATAATCAAATAATTCTTTATATTAGATTCAATTTAAAAGAAATATCAAAACTTGTTATAAGTGGTAAAGTAAATATTTCTAGTCAAGATAGTAAAATAATAGAAAGAAATAAATCGATTTTAGAAGATTTATATAATTCATTGTTATCATCTGTTAAATCAATGAATTTTGCAAATGTTGGATCCATTATTAAAGAAGCTGGAAAATACATTTCTATTATTAATGAAAAAATGAATTATTCGATTAAATATGATTCACTATTAATTGAAAAAGTAAAAAAAACATTATCACTTTTTCTATCTAAAGAAGATGAGTTAGTTAATTATTTAAGAAGAACCTTAATAAACTTCTCATCAGATTTAAATGTTAAAAATAGCGTTGTAATATGCTTTGAATCATTAAACAAAATTATTAGTATATCAAAATCAATAAATAATGATTCATCTAAAAATATGACAAGTAAAGAGAAAATATCAAAGATTTTAGAATGTGATATACATATAAAAACATTTATAGATGAAATGATAGATATGAATTATTTAATTTCTCAAAAATATAATAAATTTGGTAAATTAATTATTGATATTTCCACTTATAAATCATCATTAGCTATTCTTTATAAAATGGTTTCAGAAACAGGTAAAAATGGTGTTATATTAAAAGAAATACAAGATAATGTTTCTTTATTATCAAATATAGAAGAAAGCATTAAGAACGATAAATCATTAATTGAAAGTGAAGATACATTTGATAAAATAATAAAAATAAAAAATTGAACAATTTCAAATACTTTATTTTTTTCAGATCATTACAAATTAAAAACTTTTTCTGAAAAAATGCTAGTTCTTTCTTATAGATTGTTAGGAAAAAATTCACATGACGATCAATTAATATTGAAGGCTGAGCAACTATACAGGAAAGATGAGTTCAAAAAAACTGTTGATATTTTAGAAAAAAAATTGAAGTTATTTAAAAAAATAAAGGAGAATACATATGCCTAGAAAACATTTAATAGCATCAGGAATAAATAAAAAACAGCAACAACAAGCAAAATTATGAATGAAGCTTGCAAAAGAAATTAAAGCTGCTGCGAAAGTTGGTGGCCCAAATCCTGAAGCTAATCCAAGATTGAAAGCTGCAATTGATAAAGCTTTAGAAAATAATTTGTCAAGGGATAGCATTGAAAAAAATATAAATGGACCTTCAAAAGACAATGCTCAATTAATTGATGTCGAATTTGAATGTTATGGACCAAATGGCTTGGCAATCATCATTAAAGCAGTAACTGATAACAATAATAGATTATTAAGTAGTGTAAGAGGATATTTAAATAAGCTTCCAGGTGAAATTTCTAAACCTAATAGTGTTAAGATGTTATTTGATTATAAAGGTGAAATAATCCTTGAAAAAGAAAATATGGATTATGACATGTTATTTGAAAAAATACTAGATTTAAATATTGATGATTTATTTGAGCTGGAAAATTGTTTTCAAATTATTACTTCTGAACAAGAATTTAATAATTGTAAAGAATTTATTAAAAATATTGGTTTAAAAATAATTGATTCTGGAATTAAATACATTCCAAACTCATATGTTGATCTAAATAGATTACAAGTTGAAAAACTAGAAAGATTTATTTCATCATGTGATGATGACGAAGATATTCAATGAGTTGTAACAAATTTTGGAGAAGAAATTAATGAATAAAATTTTATTAGGTTCTCATGTTTCATATAAATCACCAAAATATTTAATTGAATCTGTTAATGAGTCAATTTCATATGGTAGTAATTGTTTTATGATTTATACAGGTCCACCTCAAAATACAATTAGAAAGGAAATAGATGAAAATAATGTTAAACAAGCCTATGAACTAATGAAAGCAAATAATATTGATTCTAATAATGTTGTTGTTCATGCTCCATATATTATCAATCTAGCATCTCCAAAAAAAGAAACATATCAGTTAGCTAAAGATTTCTTAGTTCAAGAAATCAAAAGAACTAGTCAACTAGGATTTAAATATTTAGTGTTACATCCTGGCTCTAAACTTGATTCATCATTAGAAGAGGGATTAAATAAAATTATTGATGGAATCAATAATGCTATTTCTAAAACTTCTAATATGAATGTCATTATTTGTTTAGAAACAATGGCTGGCAAAGGTTCTGAAGTCGGAAGAAGTTTTGAAGAAATAAAATTAATAATTGATGGTGTCATTAATAAAAATAGAATCGGCATTTGTCTAGATACTTGTCATGTCTGAGAATCGGGTGTTGATGTATCTAATAGTGATAATGTATTAGATATATTTGATAAAACTATTGGGTTAGATTATTTAAAAGTCATTCATTTAAATGATTCAAAGAATGACTTGGGTGCATCAAAAGATAGACATGAGAACATCGGATATGGGAAAATTGGTTTCGATTCAATAATTGATTGAGTTTATAATAAAAGAATTTCTCACATTCCAAAAATTCTTGAAACTCCTTATTTTGAAAATCAAAATGGAGATTATGTTCCTCCATATAAGCAAGAAATAGAAATAATAAGAAATAAAAAATGATGAGAATTTAAGTAATAAACGTGTCCCCTATTAGTGGACAATAATTAGAAAACCTGTCTCGCATAATTGCAAGGAGATAGGTTTTTTAAATTCAATTG
>CASDUM010000072.1 GCA_949283985.1 uncultured Mycoplasmataceae bacterium
ACAAATATACTAATTTTTAACATATAATTGGTGTTTTGTAAAGTTAATATATTAATCTTATAAATTGGAATTTCAATATGAAAAAAATATTAATTTTATCTGATAGTCATGGCAAAAACGACATCATGGAAAAAGTGATTAAAAAAGAGTCTCCAGACATAATAATTCACTGTGGAGATCATTGTATGAATGATCAAAATTACTTGGATAACACTTTTGATTATTATGTAAAAGGAAACAATGATTGCATTGGTAATAATCAAGTAATTACTAAAATTAATAATACTTCTTTCTTAATTGTTCATGGAGATGAATACAATGTGTATTCTAATGATTTAACTAATATGGTAAAATACGCTACTGATCTTGGTGTAAATGTAGTTTTGTATGGACATTCACATATAGAAGACTACAACAAAATAAATGATATTATTCTAATAAACCCCGGATCAATTACATATCCTAGAAATCAAAATGGTAAAAAATCTTATGCGATTATTCATGTAGATGATAAAGGTGTTATCGAAAAAACTTTTGAAGAAATGGTGAGATATATATAATGAAAATTACTAAAATTAATCCTAGAGGTTTTTGTCAAGGTGTTGTCTCTGCATGAATAAAAGCTAAAAAAATAAGAGAGGAAAACCCAAATAAAAAAATTTACATGATTGGATGATTAGTTCATAATAAAATATTAATAGATTCACTTCATGAACTAGGAATCGAGACAATTGATGACACTAATAAGTCAAGATATGATATTATTAATTCTTTTAGTAAAAACGAAAGTGAAATAATCATATTCAGTGCACATGGAACTGATGAAAAAGCTATAGAACTAGCTAAAAAAAAATCATTAAATTTTATTGATACTACATGTGAATATGTAACAAAAACTCAAAATATAATTAAAGAGAAAATAAAAGATAATTATAAAATAATTTTTATTGGTAAAAAAAACCATCCAGAAACAATATCAATTTTATCAATTAATAAAAATATTATTTTTTTAGAAAATGAAGATGATGTTAATAAATATTACTTTAGTAAAAATGAAAAATATTTTTTAACTAATCAAACAACTATGTCAATATATGATTTTTATAAGATTATTAAAAAGATAAAGAACACATCAATCAATGTTGAAATTAAAAATGATATTTGTACGGCTACATTAGAAAGACAAGAAGCTATAATTAATATGGATAATACAATTGATTTACTAATAGTTGTCGGAGATGAAAAAAGCAATAATAGCAATAAATTAAGAGATATTGGAATAGAAAAAGGTGTGGAATCATACTTAATTAATGATGAAAATGATCTAATCCATGATTGATTCATTGGTAAAAAGCATGTAGCTATTACATCAGGAGCGTCCACTCCAACATGAGTAACAACAAAAGTTATAAAAATAATAGAAGAAAAATGAGGTTAAGATGAAGATAATGCTAAAGAAAATTAAAAATTTTATATTAAATCAAATTTTATTCAAAACAATAGCTTTAGCATTATCAATTTTTCTTGTTGTTGGTATTTCATTTTTAATAAGATATTTTGTTCTTAAATCTGAAATAGAAGAAAAAGAATTACTAGGAAATTTTTTAGGATTTAATAGAGATTTTAATAGAGGAGTATCATTTAATAATTTTTCTAATAATTTAGTTTTAACGTATTTCCTACAGTCATTTTTTTTGTTTGTGATTTTAATATGTTTACTTCTTGCGAAAGATAAGTCAATAATAATTTCTTTATGCTTAATTTTTTCTGGAGGTTTATCTAATTTAATAGATAGATTTGTTGTTGATGAAGTAGTTTCTAATGGTTTTGTATATCATGATACTGTAATTGATTATTTACAATTTTCTTTTATTAAAAATTCTGCAATTTTTAATTTTCAAGATATAGTGATAGTAACATCTTGAATGGCATTTATAATAAGATTAATAATTATTATTTTTAGAACAAAAATATTGGAGAAAAAAAATGAAGAAAATAATATTTAATAATGATGAAAGTAAAAGGTTAGATGTTTTTCTAACAAATGAATTAAAACTAAGTAGAAATAAAATAACATCCATGATTAAACTTAAAAAAATAAAAGTTAATGATAAAGATGTTAAAAACGGTTTTGCATTAAAAAAAAGTGATGTGATAACAATAGATGAAGTATCTCAAGAAGAATCTAATTATATTTTAAAAGAATGTGTTCTTAATTTAGAAATATGCTATGAAGATGATTATTTAATGATAGTGAATAAACCTTCGGGACTGATTGTTCATCCAACATCTTTTATTGAAGATGATACACTTTCAGGGGCAGTTAAAAAATATTTCAAATCTAAAAATATAAATTTTCCTGAAGATGATTATAGATGAGGGGTTTGTCATAGATTGGATAAAGACACTAGTGGTTTGATTGTAGTTGCTAAATCAATTGATATACAACAAAAAATCCAAGAAATGATCAAAAATAATAAAGTCAAAAGAGAATATATTGGATTGATTTTTGGTAAATTAAAAGCGAAAAAAATTAAAATTGATGCACCTATAAAAAGAAATCAACAAGGAAAAATCAATATGGATGTTTCTCAAGATAAAGATGCACTAGATGCTGTTACATATGTTGAAGAAATTGAAAAATTTAAATCATTTTCATTGGTTAAATTTACACTTGAAACCGGAAGAACACACCAAATAAGAGTACATTCAAAATATATAAATAACCCTATAATAAATGATCCCTTATACGGAAATAAAAAAACAGTTTCTAGCTATAACCAGTATCTTCATGCATATAGAATTACATTTTTGCACCCTATTACGAATGAAAATATATTTATTGAGTTAAAAATGCCAACTGAATTTAGTGAATACATAAAAAAATATGGAGAATAAAATGATATTATATATTGATACATCATGTTTAAATATTAATCTTGCACTTTTTGATGATTTAAAAGTTATTTCCATAAAAAGAATTAAAACAAATAAAAACATGACAGAAATATTAATTAATGAGATTAAAACTTTTTTTAAAGAAAATAATATTGAAATAAATAATATGCCTAATATTATTAAAGACATATACATAGTGAATGGCCCTGGTTCATTTACAAGTTTAAAATTACAGTCAATTTTTGTGAATCTTATTAAATGTTTTTTTAACAACATAAATATATTTACTATTGATTCTTGTTCTAT
>CASDUM010000073.1 GCA_949283985.1 uncultured Mycoplasmataceae bacterium
ATGTGTGCCTATTATACGTAAGGACATTTTGTATGAGAAATAATAAGTATTTATGATAAAATAAATTTGCTGTATTAATTTTATTATGCAGCTTCAACCGCACTTAAAAGGTTATAAAAGTTTGTTAATAAACTACCTTAAAGGCGAGTCTAAGACTATACATAATAAAAGGAGGACAATAGATGTTTGCAATTTTTGAAACTGGTAGTAAACAATATAAAGTTCAAAAAGGTGATACTATATATGTTGAAAAAATAGATAGCGCCGAAGGAACTAGTATTACTTTTGATAAAGTTTTAATGATTGATTCTAAAATTGGTAACCCATATCTAAAGGGTGCAACAATTACTTGTAAAGTTGAAAAACAAGGTAAACAAAAAAAGATATTAATCATTAAACACAAAAGATATTCCAGATTATTAAAAAGACAAGGTCATAGACAACCATATACAAAATTAACTGTTGTTGATATTAAAGCCTAATATATGATTCAAGTAAAATTATATGATAATGGTTTTAGGATATCTGGACATTCTAACTTTTCAAAAAAAGGAAGTGATATAGTTTGTGCAGGTGTTTCTTCAATATCACAAGGTATAATTAATTGTTTTAATAAAGATGATGTTCATGAGTTAGTAATTAAAGATGGATATATAAAATTTTTATTGAATAATAACAATTATGAAAATAAAATTATTTTGGGTGTATTTAGAACACAAATTATTTTATTAGCAGATTCTTATAAAGAATATATAAAAATAGAGGAGTAAATTATGGTTAATGGTTTAATCAAAAAAATTGATCTTCAATTATTTGCTTCTAAAAAAGGGGTTGGTTCTACTAAAAATGGTAGAGATTCTAACCCTAAATACTTAGGAGCTAAATTATCTGATGGGCAATTTACAAAAAGTGGCCAAATAATTTATAGACAAAGAGGAAACAAAATATTCCCTGGTAAAAATGTTGGTCAAGGAAAAGATGACACACTTTATGCTAAAGTCGATGGAATTGTAAAATATACAAAATTCATGGGTAATAAAACAAAAGTAAGTGTTATTGAACAATCAAAATAAAAAAATCTAGGTTATAAAACCTAGATTTTTATTTATTACTAACTATATTAAATACATTGCCTAATAAAGGTGCTTGATTTTTCAATGTTGCAATTTCAATTTTTATATTTTCAGAAATAAATTTAGCAGTATGTCTATTAAATTCTGAAACAATTAAATCTAATAAAGGTTTTCCTAATCCAGAAGGACCACCACCAATTATAATTACATCTGGATCAAAAGCATATGACATTATTGACATATGTTTAATAATTGGAACCAAAGCCTTTCTAAAAATATCTTTGATTACTTCATCATTTTTTATTACATTAACTAGATGATGTAATTCTATTTTTCCATTTTTATTTTTTATGTCAGCTAATGTTTTAGATTTTTTATAATTTTTATTTATTAATTTAGTAAGATATGTTGCATTAAATAAAGGTTCAATACATCCATCTAATCCACAAGTACAACTTGTTTTATCGTTGAAATATCCATGCCCAAATTCACCAGCATATCCTCTATTTCCTTGGTATAATTTACCATCAATTATTACTGCTCCACCTAAACCAGTTCCAATAATATAAAATAAAACATTTTTAATGTTTTTATTAACTATTTGACTATACTCTCCTAATGCTGCTGCATTAGCGTCATTTAATATAAATACTTCTTTATCTGTATATTTTTTTATTTCTTTTTTAATATTGAAGTTTTTGTAATCTAAATTACCAGCAACTTCTAAAATATTTTTTGTTGGATTATAAAAACCAGGTACATCTATACCAATACAATCATATTTAACATTATTTGCATCAATATATTCAAATAATCATTTTAAAGAATGCCCTTTCTTAGTTTTTATTGAATCAAAACTTTTTAAAATATTTAAATTATTGTCGTAAAGACATAACTTAGTAGTTGTTCCGCCTATATCAATTGATAATATTTTTTTATATTTATTCATATTTATTTATTAAAAAAAATAGACAATGTCTATTTTTTAATATTTTCTTGAGCTAATTTGAAACATTGTTCACCATTAGCCATTGCGTAAATTTGTTGTGGAATAACAACTACTGGAACATTCCCTGCAACTTGCTTAAATTGTCCTTCCATAAATCTAACTTGGGGACCTAATAAGCAAACATCATAATTAGCTATAACTTCTTTAGCTTGATCAGAAGGCATAGCTCTAATTTCACATTCTTGTCCAATTGTGGCAGCATATTGATTCATTGAATTTTCTAACAACGAAGTAGACATACCAGCTGAACATGCTAATAAAATTTTTATCATATTAAAATCTCCATTTTTGAAATATATTTCTATTTTAACATAATTTATATATACATGTTTACATTTTTATACTATTTATTTACAATACAAAAATTAATATCCCAATTATTATAAAAATAATTCCAATAATAACTCCAATAGTTACAATTCATTTTAAGTAGTTAAATATATTGTAATGCTTGTGAAATAACATAATAAATATATTTCTAATAATTCAAAAAATAAAAGGTACAAAAATAAAAAAGATCCCAATTGAAAGAAGTATTATTAAAGTAGTCATTTTATTCCTCTTTATTAAATTGATATTTTTTATCTACAAATTCAATTCATCTATTTTCAAGAATGAAAATATTATATCTAACAGAATTTGCTTTAAATTTTAATTTACTATTTTTTTTATCTAATTTTTCTATTTTTCTTCTAGCTTTTTTAAAAAGTAATAAATCACCTTCGTTTATATTTTTCTTACCCTTAAATTTGTTATATGTATTTAAACTATTAATATATTCATTTGATTTTAGAATTAATTCAGCCTTATTTTCAATTTCTTCTGCTTTTTGAATCAATTCTTTTATATCACTCTCTGTTTTATTTATTATGTAAAATCATTTTTTGTAATTTTTATTATATGAACGTTTGTAAAAAGCGATATCAATTGTTCCTTGTATACCTGATATTGTATCTTCTCTTAAAACAGATTCAGAATAAACAAGAATTGATCCATTTGCCTTTTTCCTAAATTCGAAGTCTGTTCAATATTTATCTTTATTATTAGTTCATAAAATAGATATGAATTCTTCATTAATAAAATTTATAATTTCATATTTAACTGTAACAGTTAAATTATTAACTTTTGTGTTTGAACTAAATTTTAATCCACTCTTTATTTCATTGTTAATATTAAATGATTGGTGCAAACCAATCAATACTTTTTTAAACAATTCATTAACTGATAAATTAGATTTAATTTTTTTTGAAACTGTAAAATTCCTATTTATTTCATCCATGACAGAATTATATTTTCCATCATTGTTTTTTATAGTCTCTCAATTTCTTATTTTCTTTTTTGTAATCATATTTATATTTTATACTAAGTTTGACATGTAAAACTATTTTTATCGATAGTAAACAAACAACTAATAAATTCAAGAGTTTAATAAAAGTTAAAGAAAAAGTCATTTAATGTTGCAAAGATAATACTAGAGTACCTATTATTACATCTGTAATACTTAATGAATTAAAGATACAAAAATCTTCTACTTATAGTGAAGATCTAATAATAAGGTAGTAGAAATATTAGATAAGTTTAATGAGTTAGTTAATGACTATTATAGTGTGATACTAAAAGAAATTGAATTAAGAAAAAAGCGAGACGAATATTACAGAAATAAATTATCAAGTTTTCAAGAACGCATATTATGTAAAACGCATATTATAATATTTTATTTTTTCCTTATACTTAAAAGATTTTATTAATATAGATCTTCAAATGTACGTCTATTATTTATTCAATCCATCATTTATATTTGAAACATTTCCTTATTTATTTTTATTTAGGTCAAT
>CASDUM010000074.1 GCA_949283985.1 uncultured Mycoplasmataceae bacterium
AATAAAAAAATAATGGAATTAATCCATTATTGTTCGCTAGGTAATAATCAGTTTTCAACTCATTTTTCACCTAATGCATTTTTAACGTTTACATCATAAATAATAAATTTATTATTTTTAGAAACTTCATTAATTGCTAGTGTTTGATTATTTGAATCTAACGCTGCAGATATTAATAAATCATAAAATAAAGTATCGCCAATATTAGCTTTAAGTTGATGTAAATCTGTTGCATTTAAATCTTCATAATTAAGTTGTTTTACATATGTAGCATTTTTAACTGTTGATGTTCCAACACTTTCATAATATGGATTTACTGTTAAAACACCTTCATATTTTTCAAAAGCTTCGTTCGGTATTGTGTTAATAATCCCACTTGTTCCATCCATATTTTCACCTAAAAATACTTTTTTAATTTCTTCAGGTGTATTTGTATTGGTGATTTGATCCATATCAAAAATAGGGATTTCTGCTTGAATATCTAAAATTAGACTTTCAATTTGTGATCAGTTAGTCATACCTTTAATTCTTTCAACTAAACTGTTTTTAGAACCATATTTGTACAATATTCCTTTATAAATTTCATTGCCGCTTGCGGTTGCGCCAGTAGAATTTGCTTCTCTATTTTTTGTAAATAATTTTGATGATGTAGCTTCACTTAATGAATTAGAAGATTCATTTTGTAATCCAAGATATCCAAACATATTTTCCTTAATATTGAAGTGAGAATCTGAAATACCATATAATGATTTATTATCAGTTCCTGTTGTAGATGAAGTAGATAAAGTATTCGAATTTTGTGAAGAATACATACCAGTTAATGAATTATCAATATTTGAAATCATTCTAGTACCAGCTGCATCTAATGTATTTTTTGTTGTGTCATTACCTAACGTATCATATTTTGAATTAAATGTATCAGTTCAAACAATATACGCATCATCACCAAAATTTATTTTAGTTTTTACATAATTTATAAAGTTTTGGCCATTGTTTTTTAAAACATAATTAAGTGTTAAAACAGCTGTATAAAGAGATTTCATTAATGAAGATTCATTATCTGCATTATTCTTTGTGTCTTCTAATAAAAGTTTTTTCGCATATTCATTGATATCATTTACTGATATCGTGTTTTTTGACATTAATTCATTATATTGATCAAATTTTGCATCATTACCTAATCCAGAAAATTTATCATAAGCAATCCTTTGAATTAATTCAGATTGGATTTGTGGTAATATACTAGATACAGAAGCAAGGTTATCACTAGATTTTAAAGTAATAATATCAGTTGTATCAGTTATATCAATTGTTGCTAAATCTTTAGATGAATTTGCAAGTACTTGATTTACTAAAAATGTTTGTAATGCACTAGTACTATTTTTAGTATATTCATAATTAATAGCATTTACATCATTATTATTAACTCATATTTGTTGAGAATATTGTATTATTTTCTTACTGAATGCCCCTGCAATTTCCAAATTTGAAATATAACTTTTAATAGTTGTATTATTAAATGTATTAATTAATGTTGTTAATATATTCTCGTCAATTTTATTTCCGAAAACATTTTGGTAGTCTTCTGTAATTTTAAATATACCATTTGAGTCTTGTTCATAAACCCATCTAGATGCAAAGCCATTATTAGGCATCAATGTTCCATAATTAGTATTATATGATTCCTTTGTTGAAATAAATTTATTTTGAACCATTTCATCGTCATCTAAACTATTGGAAATGAATTGAATTTTTTGTCATTCATTATATAATGTAATTTCTTGACTAGATGCACTAAATTTATTTTCGGTAATATATCTCTTTAATGAATTTTTGTTATTATCTTTTTTTGTAAAATCATTTGTGCTTATGTTATTGAAATCATTAATTGTATCATTTACAATCGAAAGCATTATCATATTTAAATTAGAATCAAAGAATGATTTTAATTCTGAATTTAAATCTAAAGTGAATACTGGATTATTTGACGACTCATATTCACAAGAAGACATCATACTTCTATATAAAATTGGAAGTTTCATTGCAGCTATTTTTGTGTTAAAATCTGATTGTGTTACAAAACTTTTTCCGCCATCAATAGCTATTGCATGAACACCGGCACTGTCTCTTAAAAGCATATATTCATTTAATTTTGCATTTGATGTTACAACTTTGAATGCATCAATTGAATATAATATTTTGCCTCTGTATTTTTTAAAATTACCATCTTCAAGAAGGATATCATTAACAACATCAACAGGTATTGTTGTTTGATAGGTTGAATTTATCGATTGTTCAAATACAAAATTACTTGTAATAG
>CASDUM010000075.1 GCA_949283985.1 uncultured Mycoplasmataceae bacterium
CTCTTTTTTTGGTGAATTTATTTTATATATATGAATACAAATTGGTGGATTTGGTTTACTTTCGTTATTTTATCTAATAGGAAAAGCACTAAACAATGTATTTAATGATAAATTTATAAATAATCCTGTTGTTGGATTTGTAGAACGTGGTGGAAGCAAAATTTCTAATAATGGAAAAATGCTAACATATATATTTTTTATCATATTAATACTACAGCTTATTTTTTCTTTTGTTTTTTCATTCTTCATTTGTTTTTATAATTTCAATGATGTTTGAGTAATGGATATCAATAATCCTACTGCAGTTGCAATATCAGGAACTAGTATTGAGGGATATCAAAATTATGGTTTAGCATTATGAAAAAGTTTATTTCTTAGCTGCTCAAGCATAAATAATGCTGGTTTTGATTTGTTTGGTTCATATTCAATATCTATATTTAGAAATGATATTGGAATCATTATTCAAGTTATGATTCTAATTCTATTTATATTTGGTGGAATAGGATATATTTGTATTTATGATATACATAGATTTATTTACATCAAATTTTGAAGTAAGCATAGTAAGTTATATAAAAAAATTCATAAGGAAAACTTCATTTATTCAAATACTGATAAAAAAGTATCTATTGCAACAAGTGTTTGTTTATGAACTGCTTTAATTATTGGGGTTTTCTCAGTTTTAATTACATTTTTTTCAGAGTACATATCTGCATTCTTCAATGATAATCCAAACAATACAATTGTTTCAAAAAATGCGATAAAAACATATTTTAACAATAACTGATTTAATGCCAATTTCGCTTTATTTTTTAATTCATTATCAACAAGATCTGCTGGTTATTGTACTATTAATTGTGATCAATTACAAGTATCGACAAAATGAATTTTTATTATATTAATGTTTATTGGAACTTCCCCATCATCAACTGGTGGTGGTATAAGAACAACTACACTTGTTGTTTTATTAAGAAGTTTTTCACAAAAAATTACAAATATTGATAATCCAAAATTATTTAGAAGAAGAATTCCAAAAGGGATGGTTATTGAATCTTTTCAAATCATTACAATTGCATTATCAATGATATTAGGATTTTCGATTATTTCATCAATTTTTAACGATTTTGAATCATCATTTAATAATGTCGTTTTTGAAATGGCATCAGCTTTTGGGACAACAGGGTTATCAACTGGTATTACAACTCAATTTGACGAATTTTCATTAATATTAATCATTATTTTAATGTTTGTTGGTCAATTAGGAATTACAAATACATTAACAACTTTTAATGGAAAATATACAAAAGGGAAAGTAAATGGATTCCCTAATATTGAAATGAAGGTTGGATAATGATTAAAAAAAATAGAGATAAATTTAAAAATAAAATTATTAAAAATGTAGAACGTAAATCTAATTCGAAATTTAAGAATATGATTTTAAAAAATGCTGCATCAAGACAGCAAAATATAAAGAAATACTCTGTTTATTATAATAGTGAAGAAATTGATGTTAATTGCATAAAAATAAAAACAGTAGATGAATATAAATCAATGATTGAATATTCAATATTAAATAGTGAAAATGAATGATATTTAATAACAGGTATAAACAAAATATCTAAATCAAAAATAATTGAGGACAAGGAATATATTTTTACAAATGCAAAAAATGTAATTGAATTTATGAATCCTAACTTTGATGAAAATTTTCCTAATAATTTTACAAACATATTTATTACACCAAGGGGAACAGTTTCTTTTTTTGGTATTAAAGTTGGACAAAGACTATGAATAAAATAGAACTTAGATGATATTCTAAGTTCTATTTTTATTCAATATGAGATGAAACATAGTCTTCTAAATTTTTATATTTTTTAATTGCGTCTGTAATCGACATTGAATCAATTAATTTACCATTTTTTAGTAAAATTAAATCATTACATAAATATTCAACTTCGTTCATATCATGACTAACAATAACTATTGTTATTCCATGTTTCTTAGCAAATTCTTTGATGAATTTTTTAATATTATTTCTGATCTTGATATCTAACCCTGTTGATAGTTCATCAAGAAATAGAAGTTTAGGTTTATGAATTATTGATAATAATAAGTTTAATCTTTGTTGTTGTCCTCCAGATAATGAAGAACAATTTTTATTATAAAATTCTGTTACACCGAATTTTTTAATTATATCATTTAATTCATCTTTTGATATTTCTATTCCATATATATCAATTACAAATTCAATAATGTCTGAACATCTCAATCCTATTGGGTAATTTGAGTCTTGGAATTGTATACCAATTCCTTCGTGGAAAGTTTTATTAAATTTAAATGAATAACTAAATCTACCAGAGTCTGGGTTATTTAGTCCAACAATTTGTTCTACTAATGTTGTTTTACCGCTACCATTTGCTCCAAGAATTGCAAGATTTCTCCCTCTTCTAATTTCAAAGGAAATATTGTCATTTGCAACAATTTCTTTATTTTTTATTTTGAATTTTTTTATAATATTTTCAGCTTTTAAAATTCAACTTTTTTCATCGTCATTAAGATAGATATTATTATTTATTATTTGTTTTTTCTTGAATAAACTCATTATTGATAATTTTTTTCAATTTATTGTTTTCTTGCCTCTATTTGATCATGAGAATTTTTCAATTCCAAAAAATCCAAACACTAATATAAAAAAATAAGGCATTATTATATTTAATATTTTGTCTGTTTTGTTATAAACAACTAATTTATTAAAACCAATGAATGGTAAACCTTTGTTATTAACATCAAAAGGATTAATCATTGCGTAGTTTGTGTTAATATCTCAAATACTTGAATTATTTAAATTTAGTAAATTTTGGAATTCTCCATAATTTGCAAAACCTGCAAATGATTCAACACAAGATGAAGTTGCATATTTCAATGGTAATAAATAACCAATATACTTCATTGCATCTAAATTTATTACCATGGGAATAGGGAATGAAAGTGGAGCAAGAAAGAATGAAACAAATATTATTGTAATACCTAACCCTTGTATAAATAGTGATGATCTAGCGATTGATGATATGAAGAAACCTATTGTGATTGCCATTATAATATATATTAATAATGAATAAATAAATGATCATCAATCAACTTTACTTATCATATCTATTCAACCAAGCTTAACTAACACTCCATTTTCTACAATATTAAACAAATTACTTTTTCCGTTTAATGAAGGAATAGCGAATATAGCAAATGAACAAATAAATATAAAAATAGTAGATGATAAAATTACTAATATATTGTACACAATTATAACAGTTAAAAACTTCATAGGACTAATTGTTGTCACACCTATTCTTTTTAATAAAGTTGAGTTTTTAAATTCAAATATTGATTGAGGTAAAAATAGCATTGATATCATAACAACAGGAATTAATAAACCCCCTGGCATTACTCATTGTGGACCTAAAACCATTCCTATAAAAAACACAATTAACATAGGTGCTAAAAATGAAAAGACAGGTCCTGTAAATCCTCTTCAAAAATATTTGTTTATCAACTTAAAAAGTATATTCATATCACGTCCTTCTTTAACATTATAATATATATGTATATATAGTTTTATTAAAATATATTTTTTACAAGGAGGAGTAAATGAATATTAGAGAAAAAACTATTCCTGTTATGGTTGGAAATGTACAAATTGGCGGCAATAATGATGTTGTAATACAATCAATGACAAATACTAAAACAAGTGATGTTAAAAATACATTAAATCAAATTCATGATCTATGTAAAAATGGGTGTAAATTAGTTAGAGTTTCTATTTTTGATGATCAAGATTCAAAATCTCTAAAAGAAATAGTTTTAAAAAGTCCAATTCCAATTATTGCTGATATACATTTTAACCATCAATTTGCGATTGATGCAATAAAATCAGGAGTTGCAAAAATTAGATTGAATCCAGGTAATATTTTTGATGATAATCAATTAAAAGAAATTATAACTTTAGCCAAAAAAGCTAAAGTAGCAATTAGAATTGGAGTGAATTCTGGATCTATTCCTAATGATATACTCGATAAATATGGTGTATCTGCAAAATCGATGATTAAAACTGTAGAACAATATATATGTAAATTTGAAGCATTAGATTTTAGAAATATTGTTATTTCTCTTAAGTGTTCAGATCCATTATTAACAATCGAATCATATAAATTAGCTTCAGAAAAATTTAAATATCCATTACACATAGGTGTAACAGAAGCTGGAAGTAAAACTAGCGGTATCATTAAGTCGTGTGCTGGATTATCTCCATTATTGTATGCGGGGATAGGAAATACAATTAGGGTTTCATTAACTGGTAACCCTATACAAGAAATGGAAGTTTGTAAGAAATTATTAAATTCATTTGATTTATATAAAGATGTTGTTAATATTATTTCATGTCCTACATGCGGTAGATTAAATTTTGCTTTAGAAGATGTTGTTAATGAAATAGAAAAATATACAAAGAATATGGAGTTTCCAATAAAAATATCAATATTAGGATGTGTTGTTAATGGTATTGGAGAAGGGAAAGAAGCTGATATTGGTATTGCCGGATCAAAAGAAAAAGGAATAATTTTTAGAAAGGGAAGGATAGTTAAAACAGTTGAAGAAAAGCAACTTGTTCCTGAATTAAAAAAAATGATTGATGAAGAGTATGAAAGATATAAGAAACTAAATAACTAGTTTATATGTTAATAGAAAGTTATAATTTAACAATTTAGATAACCTATTTATATTTATAACATATAATATTAATATATTGAGGTATCAATGTTATTAAATAATGCAAATCTTGGTCTATTAAACTCAATAGACATGATTCTAATATTTGTTGCTTTCTTTGCTTCAGTTTTATTTTGTTCTGGTGTAAAAAAAGTATATTATTATTTTTTTAAGAAAAGAAAATATTATATTTTTCCTAAAACAAGTGTAAAAGGAATCTCAGCTATTGCAATGACTGTTTCATTGTCAGTTGCAGTGTTAATATTGATAACAATTATTACTTCAAATGCCATGGCTATTCTATTTAGAGCGTTTCCCGGAACAAGAATAACAATTGAAGCAATTTTAATAAAAATTGGTGGATTATTATTTGGACCATTTATAGGAATGTTTATTGGAGGAATAACTGATTTATTAACAATTGCATTAACTGCAGGTATATTCCATTACGGATATTTTATTGCAGCATTAACATTTGGGTTAGTTGGTGGATTAGTAAGAACCATTATAAATTATTCAAAAAATAACATTACTAAATTAACTATAATGTCTATAGCATCATTATTGGTAATGTGTATATCAGTTGTATTGTTTATGTATTTTACAATACCTACTGATTTAGAAATTAACTTTACATTTATTATTAACTTCTCGTTTTATTCATGACATTTTATGGTTTTTATAATATCATTAACATTAATAGCAGTATTATTAATAATTGTTTTTTATTTTTTATCTAGAAGAAATAAAAATGGATGATACGCAAAACATATTATGACATTTATTGCAGTAATAACACTTGTTTTCTTAACCGAAATATTTGTGAATGTATTTATGCTACCAGTTTTTGATGCTGATTTATCTACGCTTTCATATTTCCAATGAATAGCAATAAGAAGTTTACTTTTTGTTCCAATGGTGATATTTAATATTTTTGTCATTTGACCAATATTTGAAATAGTTAAACCACTTGTTAAATATGATTATATGGACGATGTGATTGGCAAAAATTATACAAAGAAAAAATTTAAAATAAGAAGATGTATTTATATATAGGAGAATATTATGAAAATAAATAAAAAGATATTAGAATTTTGCTCAAAAAATCTTCTAATTGATTTTACTGAAGAAGAAAAAAAATTTTTATATGAAGAATTAGAAGGTATAGTTGATTCTTTAGAAAAAGTTAAAAATATGGATCTTGAAAATATAAATCCAACAGACTATCCAATTACAACTAAAAATAATTTAAAAGAAGATGATGATATTGATAACAATGCTGTTGAATATGTTAAAAAAATAAAAAACTATAAAAGCGGATATGTGAAGGTAAATAATGATTAAACTAGAATTCTATAGAAAAAATATTGAGAGCAATAAAAATAAAAATTTTATTCTATCTAATATTGAATATAATAGCAAAAAAGACGGGCCTTTAAATAAATATTGTTACATTATTAAAGATAATATTTCAATGAAAGATACAGTAACTACTGCAGGTTCTTTATTTCTAAAAGACTATGTTTCTCCATATGATGCAACAGTTGTTAAACTATTAAATGATGCCGGTGCTATTCCTCTAGCAAAGTCAAATATGGACGAGTTTGGAATGGGGGGAACAGGATTATATTCAGGTTTTGGATATGTGACAAATGCTTATGATGAAAATTGTATATCAGGAGGGTCAAGTTCTGGGAGTGCAATAGCAACAGCATTATATTGCTGTGATTTTGCATTAGGCACAGATACAGGAGATTCTATAAGAAAGCCAGCATCTTTTAATGCAGTTATAGGTTATAAACCATCATATGGTTTAATATCAAGATTTGGAGTAATTCCATATTCGCCATCACTTGATCATGTAGGGTTATTTTCAAGAAAATTTAAAATACTTTTTGATGTTATGAATGTAATTGCTAAAAAAGATGAAAAAGATTATAGTTCACAAGACGCAAATATTGATTTCACCTTTAAAAATATAGATTTATCAAAAATAAAATTTGTTGTTCTTAATGAAATGTACGAAGGTATTTCTGATGAAATTAAAGAATTATTTGAAAAAACTATTTCATTATTACCAAGTAAATTATCCAAGGTTGATTTTGGAAAAGAATTAATTGAAATAATACCATCAATTTATAAAATAATTTCATACTCCGAAGCAGTAAGTTGTTATCAATCGTTTTCTGGTATGACATTCGGAGAAAAAGAAAAAGGAAACTCATTTGAAGAAATAGCTAGAAAAACAAGATCTGAATATCTAGGTACAGAAATAAAGAGAAGATTTACAATTGGTACATATTGTACATCTTTTGAAAATTATGAGCAAATGTTTTTAAAATCAAAAAAAATTAGAACATTAATAAATAATAGAATAGAGAAAATATTAAATGAAAATCATTTTTTAATTTCACTATCAAGCTCAACTACAGCCCCAAAAATTAACGATGTTAAAAGTGGCAAATATAATGATATTTATGCAGATAACATTCTACAAATTGCTAATTTTTCTGGATATCCTTCAATCACAATTCCAATGGGTAAGATTAATGGAATGCCTATAGGTATTAATGTTACATCAAGATTAAATACAGATGATTATTTATTAAGTTTTGCAAAATTATTTAGCAAACTAATAAAGGAGAATAACAATGTTTAATAATTTTAAAACTACAGTTGGTATTGAAATGCATGTCGTTGTAAATTCGAATACAAAAATGTTTTCAAATGCTAGGTCTTCACACAATGATCTTGAAAATACTAATGTTAATTTTATTGATTTAGGTCTTCCGGGAGTTATGCCTAGTGTAAACAAAGAAGTTGTTAGAAAAGCAATTGTTTTAGCTAAAGCATTAAACATGAATATTCAAGATAAATTAATTTTTGATAGAAAAAATTATTTTTATCAAGATTTACCAAAAGGATTTCAAATTACACAACAATTTTTCCCGATTGGATATGATGGATATATCGATATTGAAATAGATGGCGCAACAAAAAGAATTGAAATAGAAAGAATTCATATTGAAGAAGATACTGCAAAGCAAATAAAAGATGATAATGGCAATATACTATTAGATTATAACAGAGCTGGTATGCCTTTAATTGAAATAGTTTCTAAACCATCAATTAATTCAGCAGAAGAAGCTGAAGAATATATAAAATCAATTAGAAGAATCCTTCAATTTAATTCAATCTCTGATGCGAAGATGGAAGATGGATCACTTCGTGCTGATGTTAACATTTCTATAGCTCCATTTGAATCTGAAAGATTAGGTGTTAGAAGTGAAATTAAAAACATTAACTCTATTGCTAATGTTGGAAAAGCAATCAGATTTGAAGAAAGAAGAAAATTTGAAGAAATCATTTCTTCAAAAGAAGCAATAGTAGATACAAGAAGATTTGACGATAAAACTAACACAACAATCTTTATGAGAGAAAAAACAACTGAAATTGATTATAGATACATGACTGAACCCAATATCATATCTATGGAAATTTCAAATAAGTTTAAACAAGAATCGATCGATAAATATTTTGTTGGTCTTAACGAAATATTAAATAAATTAAAAACATCAATAGATGATACAAAAATTGTAAATCACATATTATCAGATTTTGAATATTACAAAATTTTTACTAGTATAAACAATGATATTAATGATCCATTAGAAGTTTATAAGTGATTATTCATTGAATACAATGGTATTCTCTCAAAAGAAAATAAATCATTACTCGATATTGATAATGATGATATTTTAAAAATAGTTGAATTAATAAAACTTATAAAAAATGAAACAATTAATCAAAAACAAGCAAAAGTTTTAATCAAAGAAATAAATGTAAATAAAAATAAAAGTGTAATAGAAATAGTAGAAAAATTAGGATTAAAGCAAATAAATGATGAAAATATCATGCTAGATATTTTTGAAAGACATTTTGATAATAGCATGATTGATGAATATAAAACAAGACCTGAAAGAGTTGAAAAACTTTTAATTGGTAAATTAATGAAAGATACAAATGGCCAAGCTAATCCAAATATTGCAAAAAATGTATTTAATAAATTTATTGGAAATAAAGTTAACAACTTGTAATTATCAAAATAAATGATAAAATTAATTTAATGATAATTATCTATAATAAGGAGATATGATGCTAGATAATAAAAATAGAAATAGGAAAATAAACTATGTTGAATTTGAAGATATTCTTGAATTTAAAAAAGATGGAAAAACATTCAATAATATTTCTGAAAAGAAAAAAGAATTTAAAAAAGATGTTAATTTAGAAAATGTCAATATCATTAATAACGATCAACAAAATTTATTTAATTCACCAAGCAAATCATCATATGTATGAACTGTTTCCTCTGATGCTAATGAGTCTTGTGATACTCAGAATGATGAATGTATTTCAAATCATCAAAAGAGCTTTGATGAAGATCCTGAAACAGCAACTTCATCAATTGACGAATTAGAAAATAGAGAAAAAATAAATAATATTGAAGGAATTGTAGAAAGTAATGATATTGAAATTAATGATGAAACACTAAAGGAAATATTTTCTGAATTAAACACAGAAGATGAAATTGATAATGAAGTTGAAGAAGATGAAGATATATCACTTAATGATTTTATAGTTAATTTTGATGATTTTTCTGTTGAAGAAAGCGAAAAATCTGATTGCGAATCAAAATGTGATGATTGTAATTGCGAAAACAATAATAAAGAAAATTCATGCAATTGCGATGACTGTGGATGCACCAAAAACAACAACCATTTTGAAATCAGTGATGAACTTTTAGATGATTTAGATTTAGAATATAACATTGATGATAGTGAATTTGAATATGATGATATTTTTGACGATGAAGAACTTGATGAAGATGAAGAAATAAGCGAAGAGCTTTATAATCAGTTCAAGCATTTGTTTGAAGATACGGGAAAAAGTTCTAATTCTAAAGAGCAAGACAATTCAGAAGATAATCTAGATGAAGTAGTTAGTGTTTTAAATAACAATGATAGTAATGAAGACAATAATAAAATAGTAGACGAAATCAATTCATTAAGTAAATCAGATCATTGCAATTGCGATGAATTTAATTGCGTTCAAAATGAAAATACTGAAATTCAATCTAATGAAGAATTTTCAAATGATAACGAAAAAGAATTTGAATGCCTAGAAGAAGACGATAATTGTCCGTGCGAAGAACATATTATCTCTAATGATGTTGAAATTATAGAAGAAGATTCAGAGATCAAACAAGAAGAAAACCTGAATTCTGATGAAGCTATTACTTCAACTATTGAAGTAGAAGAAGCAATAAATAATATAAATAGTGAAGAAGTTCAAGAAATAATTGCAACAGAAACAATTAATATAAACCAAGACTTTAAAAAAGAAATTGATGAAAAGACTAATGAACTTTTAAAACACAATGAATCATTAGAAAAAATAAAAGAAAAAATATCTCATTTAGAATTATCAATTAAAGAGTTTGATAAAACTAGCATTTATTCACAAAAAGAATTAATTAACAAATTAACTGAAACAAGAAATGCATCACCTGAAGAAAAAGAACAACTAATTAAATCTGCTATGCAGAAAATTGAATATATTGAAGAAGTTATTCAAAGAGCTAAACAATATGATTGTTCATTTCTTGAGGCAATGGTTTCAAAAATAAAAGAAGCTTTAGCTATCTTTGAGGAAAATAATAAATAATTCAAATATTTTATAAGACTACTAAAGAAAATTTTTTTAGTAGTCTTTTTTATTGGTCCATAAATTTATGCTTAATTCAAAAATTATTTTACTAAAAAATTAAAAAGTATAGGAAAATCTTGCTTTTTTGCAAAAAAATTCAAAAAAAGTTCAAAAAAAGTCTTGAATTTTTCCTAAATTTGTCCAAAATTCATAATTTTACATAAAAATTTCCTTTATTATAAGTGGAAGGTGTTTTAGCAATATTGTATAAAACCTTCCATAATTTATAATTTTATTCAGGAGTAAAAATGAACAATAATAATTCAAAAGAAATTTCAAAAAACGAATTTCTAAACATTTTAAAATTATCCACTTGAATTAGCGGAGAAATAAGATACAATAAAAATAAATCAAGATGATGAGTAACTATCTTGTTTGAGGAAAAAATGAAGAAAAAAATTAGTAAATACGATCTAATATTAGAAGAATTAAGAAAAATAAATTCACGATTAGATAATATCGAAAATAGAATGGAAAATATAGAATCAGAAGCTAGAAAACACGACTGAAACGTATAAAATATAATTTATTGAACATAGATAAAATATATCCATACATTAAATGATGAACATTTTCTTAGTATGGTTTTTTTTATATTTTCTTGATAATTTTATGTTTTCTTGATAATTATATAATTGATTGATAGAATGTATTAATAGGAGTTTATTAATGTCTAAAGGAAAAATAATTATTATAAGTGGCCCTAGTGGCGTTGGTAAAAAAACAATTATTGATAAATTTATAAATGATGAGAGATTTAATTTAAAATATAGTGTTTCTGCTACAACAAGAAAACCAAGAGATGGCGAAATTAATGGAAGAGATTACTATTTCCTATCAGAAGAAGAATTTAATGAAAATATCAAAAACAATAATTTTTTAGAATGAGCTGAATTTGCAGGAAATAAATATGGAACATTAATTTCGGAAGTTAAAAAATCATTAGAAAATAACAACATAATACTTGAAATTGAGGTTCAAGGTGCAACTGCAATAATGCAAAGCAACATTATTGATGATTTATTAACTTTTTTCATAGTTCCACCATCAATTGAAGAATTAGAGAAAAGATTAAGAAAAAGAAATACTGAAACAAATGAAAAAATTAATTTAAGAATAAAAAAAGCTTCTGAAGAAATGAAATTATCAAATAAATATTCATATGTTATTGTTAATGATGATGTTGATGTTGCCGTTAATGAATTTAAAAAGATTTTAGAAAAAGAGCTACTAAATGAATAAAAAATCCATATATTCAATCACATATGATAAATTAGTAAATTTTTTTAAAGAAAATTCAATTAATGAGTTTGTAGCAAAACAAATTTTTGATTGAGTATATAAAAAAAATGTAAGATCATTTGAAGAAATGACAAATATTTCAAAAAAGAATATTGAATTACTAAATAACAATTTTTATTTTAATAATGTTAAAGAAATTAATAGACAAATTGATCATGAAGACGAAACAATAAAAATCCTTTATGAATTGGAAGATGGAAATAAAGTTGAATCTGTGATAATGAAATTCAATTATGGTTATAGTGCATGTATCAGTTCTCAAGTTGGTTGTAACATGGGATGTAAATTTTGTGCATCAGGAAAATTAAAAAAAATTAGAAGCTTAACAATTGATGAAATGGTTTTACAAATATTAAATATAAATAAGACATTAATGGAAATAAAATCAAAAAAAATAACTTCATTTGTTATTATGGGTATAGGTGAACCTTTTGATAATTTTGATAACATATTAGACTTTATTGAAATTGCAAAAGACAGAAAAGCAATCGAAATTGGTTCGAGACATATAACTGTTTCAACTTCAGGGATTGTTCCTAAAATTAAAAAATGAGCGGATTTAAACCTTCAAGTAAATTTAGCGATTTCACTACATGCTCCAAATGACGAAATTAGAAGTTCAATTATGCCTATAAATAACGCATATCCAATTAATGAACTTATGGACGCAATTGACTATTATTTAGAAAAAAACAATAGAAGAATAACAATCGAATACATAATGTTAGATGGGATAAATGATTCAAATGAAAATGCTAATGAACTTGCAAAATTATTAAAAAATAGATTATGTTATGTTAATTTAATTCCTTTTAATGACATAAACAACCCACATTTTTCTAGAAGTAAAAATATAAAAAATTTTGCCAAGGTATTGAATAATGCTAATATTACATGTACAATTAGACAAGAGAGAGGAAAAAATATTTCTGCCGCTTGTGGACAATTAAGAGCAAAAAATATATAATAATTTTAGAAGGATATATAATGGGAATATTAATTACTAAATCAGATATTGGGTCTGTAAGAGAACAAAATGAAGACTATTGTTGAGCAGGTATCAATAAAAAAGATATTTTACTAGTTGTATGTGATGGATTAGGAAGTTATAAAGGGAGTAAACTTGCATCAAAAATTGCAGTTGAGCAATTTAAGGAAAGTTTTTTA
>CASDUM010000076.1 GCA_949283985.1 uncultured Mycoplasmataceae bacterium
AAAAAAAATAATAATTAACTTTTACTAAAATAAATTAAATCAAAATAATAAGTTTATAATAATAATGTATTAATATAGGAGAAAAAAATGAAAAATAATTTTCCACAATGAAAAGGTTTTAAAAAAGGTCAATGATGCTCAGAAGTTGACGTTAGAGACTTTATTCAAAAAAACTATACTCCTTACGAAGGTGATGATTCATTTTTAGCTGGTCCTACTGATTCGACAAATAAACTTTGAGATAAAGTAATGGAACTTACTAAAAAAGAACTAGCTAATGGTGGGGTTCTTGATATGGATAAAAGAGTATCTGCAGTTGATGCTTTTGGTGCAGGATACATAGATAAAAATTTAGAAAAAATTGTTGGTGTACAAACTGATGAACCATTCAAAAGAGCATATATGCCTATTGGTGGAATTAAAATGGCTCAACAAGCAGCAAAATCATACGGATTCGATACAGATCCAGAAGTAGATATGATTTTTGAAAAATATAGAAAAACTCACAATCAAGGAGTTTTTGATGCTTATACTGATGAAATGAGATTAGCAAGAAAATCTCATATTATTACAGGTTTACCTGATGCATATGCAAGAGGTAGAATAATTGGTGACTATAGAAGAGTTGCTTTATATGGTATTGATTTCTTGATTGATGAAAAAGTAAGAGATAAAAAGAATTTACCATCAACAATGGTTGATAGTGTAATTAGATTATCTGAAGAATTAACAGAACAAATTAATGCATTAAAGAAAATGAAAAAAATGGCAGCTGAATATGGATTTGATATTTCAGCTCCAGCAAAAAACGCAAAAGAAGCTATTCAATGAAATTATTTTGGATATTTAGCTGCAATTAAAGAACAAAATGGTGCAGCAATGTCTTTAGGAAGAACTTCAACATTCCTAGATATATATATTGAAAGAGACCTAAAAGCAGGTATCATAACTGAAGAAGAAGCTCAAGAATTGATTGACCACTTCATCATGAAATTAAGAATTGTTAAATTCATGAGAACGCCAGCTTATAATCAATTATTTTCAGGTGATCCAGTTTGAGCAACTGAATCAATTGGTGGTATGGGACTAGATGGAAGAACATTAGTTACTAAAACATCGTTTAGAGTTATTCACACTTTATCTAATATGGGACCAGCACCTGAACCAAATTTAACTATTTTATGATCAGTTAATTTACCACAAAATTTTAAAGAATTCTGTGCTAAATATTCAATATTATTTTCATCAATGCAATATGAATCTGATGATTTAATGAGAGTTACACATGGTGATGATTATGCAATTGCTTGCTGTGTTTCTCCATTGAAAGTTGGAAAACAAATGCAATTCTTTGGTGCAAGAGCAAATCTTGCAAAAGCATTATTATATGCAATCAATGGTGGACATGATGAAATTCACCCAGAATATAGAATGGGCCCACATTTATCGATTGTAGAAAAAGGCAAAGTTCTTAAATATGATGATGTAATGGAAAGATATAAAGAAGTAATGAAATGATTAGCTGGATTATATGTTAATACATTAAATGTAATTCACTACATGCATGATAAATATTATTATGAAGCTGCAGAAATGGCTTTATATGATACTAAAACTCATAGATTCTTTGCAACTGGAATTGCTGGATTATCAGTTGTTGCTGATTCATTATCTGCAATTAAATATGCTAAAGTTACACCAGTATTTAAAGGAAAATTCGTTAAAGGTTTCAAAACAGTTGGTGATTTCCCTAAATACGGAAACAATGATGATAGAGTAGATAAAATTGCAATTGAAATTGTTGAATTCTTTATGAATGAAATTAGAAAACATCATACGTATAGAGATTCTGAAGCAACAATGTCTATTTTAACAATTACATCAAATGTCGTATATGGAAAGGCAACTGGTAATACTCCTGATGGAAGAAAAGCTGGTGAACCATTTGCTCCAGGAGCAAACCCAATGCATGGTAGAGATAGCAAAGGTGCTGTTGCATCTTTAGCATCTGTAGCTAAACTTCCATTTAAACATGCTGCTGATGGAATTTCAAACACATTCTCAATTATTCCTGGTGCACTAGGAAAAGACGATGAATTTGTAATTACTTCTGGTTCATCATTAAATGTTCAAGAAGTTGAAAAGAAAAGATCAACAACTAAAAAAAATACTTCAAAAAAAACTAAAAAATAATATAAAAACTTATCTCATCTTTATCATTGAGGTAAGTTTTTATTTAAGTATTGATTTGTTTATAGATTTAAAATTATATTATTATCTGGTTTGATTAATTTAACAAATTAATTACCTACATAGTAATAATATTGTATGAACCTGTAAGTTGTTATTTAAACATTTCATACTTTTATTTTTTTTAAGATATTTGTAAAAGGTTTTAAAAATTAGTCATAATTCTATTATTAGACTTTTTTGTCTTCCTAAAAATAAAAATAAGCATAGTTAAACGTGTCCCCTATTAGTGGACAATAATTAGAAAACCTGTCTCGCATAATTGCAAGGAGATAGGTTTTTTAATTTGTTCTTGGTTATTTTCTTTCTTGTTCACTAATATTTGTATATCAAATTTATTTAGTATTTGTCATATTAGAAAATTATAGTATAGATTAGTGATACAATTCCTATAATTACATAAAAAACTGAAATAGGATTTCATTCGGCAAAAGTTACAACTTTAGCTTGATATCCCAATACTTGAGAGTTCATTTCTAATTTTCAAATATTGTATAGATCAACACAATCTGAGAACAAATATATAAACGTTATTACAATTATAAAAACGAACAATAACAATAACCATTTTAATATTAAATTTTATATTCATTTCTTTTCCTTTATTTTTTGTTCTAATATTTTTATTAAATTAAAAAAAATCAAGTTGAACCGTTATTTCATATGTATTTTTTCAAGATCTTTATGCCAATTACACGATAGAATATAATGTATCTTTTTTAATTTCATAAATGAATATGTTATATAATTTATCTATATGGAAACAAATAAATTAATAGCTGAAAAATTAATAGATTTAAAAGAAAAAATTAGAAGTGTTATCGAAGAATTAAGCAATATTATAGATGTTCCAGTGATTCATAAATTAGTAATATTATCATATTTTTCACAATCTAATTTGTTCATCGAAAAAAAAAATGATGATCCCTGAGGTTCACAATATTTTAGTATTTACAATAATATTTTTGAAAATTCAAAACCATTTTCAATTAATTTTAATGATCAGACATTATTTGATGATTTTATGGGTACTATCGTAAAAAAAGAATTAAATAATGGTAATTATAACTTAAATACAATTGGCTTTTTACCATCTAGTAATTTTGTTTTTATGGAAAGTCCATCTAGGTCAAATATTATTATTAAAAATGATGTAATTGATTTAATAAATAATAATATATTTTTGAATAACAATAAGTTAGAAAAAACATCAAATTATTTAAAAATAATTTATGATGATCCAAAATGATTTGAAAATAATATAAATTCAACATGTTTAAAATATTTTCATGAAAAAGAAATTGATTTTAAAAATTTTGTCTTTCCTGGATATACAAATTCATTAATCAAAAATAAATTTATGTTTTCTGATATTTCATTTGTTCAAAGCTTATTAGATAATGTTTTTATACCTGAAGATATTGAATCAATATTATTAAATCTTAATAAAAAATTGAATGAAATAAATGACTATAGAAATAAGAAAATTATTTTCAATGATTATTTAGATGATATAAAAAAAATAATAAAAGTATCTTCTGTTTTAAATGGAAGAATAGTCGCTAATGTTACAGATTGTTTCTTTATACAACATTTAATTTCATATGATTATGAATCTCAGATTTTAGTATCAAATACATTTAATAGTGTAACTTCAAAATATGAATATGATATTGAATATGAAGATAATGATATTATTCTTTAT
>CASDUM010000077.1 GCA_949283985.1 uncultured Mycoplasmataceae bacterium
ATCATCATGTCAGAAATTGCTATATTAAATTGAAATTTCTCTAAATTGTTTGAAACATTTTTAATAAACAAATTATATTCAGATTCTAATATTGACTTATCATTTCCAAAATTAGAAACATTATTTTTAATATATGTATAAACTTTATCAAGTCATTTTCTAACTCCGTTTAATGAATTGTCATTTCATGGTAAAGATGAAGTTATTGGACCCATAAACATTTCATACATTCTTAATGAATCGGCACCATATTTTTCAATTACAGTTTCTGGATTTATTATATTATTTTTTGACTTCGACATTTTAACACCATTTTCATCTAGTATCATCCCTTGATTAATAACTAAATTAAAAGGTTCTTTTGTTGGTACTATTTTTATATCATATAAAAACTTATGTCAAAATCTTGAATATAATAAGTGTAGAACAGCATGTTCTTGTCCACCAATATAACAATCTACTGGTAATCACTTTTTAAAACGTTCCATTGCTTCTTCTGAATTTAATGGTGTATATGCTCCATCTTCATTTTTAAGTATATAAGCAAGATAATATCAACAAGACCCAGCTCACTGAGGCATTGTGTTTGTATCTCTTCTATATAACTTACCATCAATTTTAACATTAACTCAGTCTTTTAAATTTGATAATGGTGATGTTCCATCTTCTGAAGGGACTATCTTGTTAGTTTCAGGTAATTTTAATGGTAATGCTTCATCGATTATTATATTTCCTTGTTCATCATATAAAACTGGAAATGGTTCTCCTCAATATCTTTGACGACTAAATAATCAATCTTTTAATTTAAATGTCGTTTCACCTACACAAATATTTTTTGATTCCATTAAATTCATCGCTTGATCAAAGGAATCATTTATGTTTAATCCATTAAGCTCATGAGAATTAATAAATTTATCTGAATCGATAATTTCTTTGAATGGAATATTATTTTCTTGAGCAAAAAGTAAATCTCTTTTATCACAGCAAGGAACACCCATCACAATTCCTGTCCCATAATGAGAAAGAACATATTCAGCAATTCACAAATCAATTTCTTCATTAGTTAAAGGATGAATTAATTTTAAATTTGTTTTAATTCCTTTTTTACTTCCATTTATTTTAGTTCTCTCAAAATCTTTTTTATTTTTACATTCATCAATAAATTTCTTAATATTATCGTCAATATAAATTAAATCTTCAAGTAATTTAGATTCTGGAGAAATAGCAATATAAGACACTCCATAAATTGTTTGTGGCATTGTTGTGAAGACTTCTATTTCTTTATTTCGTTCTTTTACTTTGAACTTAATTTTTGCACCATTAGAAATTCCTATTCATTTCCTTTGAATAGCTTTTAGCCCTTCTGGTCAATCAACTAAATCTAAATCTTTATCTAACCTTTCAGCATATTTAGTTATTTTAAGAACTCATTGCTTCATTGATTTTTTTACAACAGGATGTCCACCTCTTTCAGAAATGTTATTACCATTTTCATCTTTTATAACTTCTTCATTAGCTAGAACAGTTTTTAAATTTTCACATCAATTAACATCAACATCTTTAATTTCAGCTAACCCTTTTTTATATAATTGAATAAAAATTCATTGAGTTCAATAATAGTATTCGTGATTTGATGTATCAACTTCTTTATTATAATCAAAATTAAAACCTATTCTTTTTAATTGGTTTCTAAAATTATTAATATTTTCTTGTGTAAAAGGTCCTGGATGATTTCCTGTATCAATTGCATATTGTTCTGCTGGTAATCCAAAAGCATCTCAACCAATAGGATGTAACACATCATAACCTTGCATTTTTTTAAATCTAGAAATAATATCAGTTGCTGTATATCCTTTTGGATGACCAACATGTAATCCTTTTCCGGATGGATAAGGAAACATATCAAGAACATAAAATTTCTTGTTACTTTTTTCAGTAAATTTATATACATTATCTTTTTCTCATTTACTATATCATTTTTTCTCAATTAATATGTGATTATACATCTTACATCACCTTTATCCCTTTTTGTTTAAATAAATCGTATATTTTATTTACTTCACATGAATTACTTGATTCGCAAGAACTAAATTCATCAAATAAGTAAATTAAAATATTTGTTAAATTAATTTCAATATTTACACTTCTTTTTGAATACAACATTCTAAGCTTTTCTTCATCGATTAATTTAATATCATTTACTACACAATTCTTTTTTAATGTTTCAAAATCTGGTCTAACAAAAATTTTAATCATGGAATTAATTGATTTACTAATCTTATTAACTATTAAAAAAATTAGTGAATTATCACCTTCCTTAAAAGGATTAAATCTTTCTCTATCATCAATATATTCACATGAGTAATCACTAACAATTGCGTTCCCATATTTTTTAACATAGTCATCAATTACATTCTTTTTAAAAGGATATAATTTAGAAATTTTTTTATATGATGCTTTTTTAATTCTCTTTCATTCAATTTTTTTATTCTTAAAAATATTCTCGCCAATTTCTAATATTGTAGAATTTATTGCATCTATAATATCTTTTGAGATTTTTTCAAAAAAATATTCATCATGTATATTTTGTTCATTGATTAAAAATTCAATTGTAAAATATTCTTCTTCTAATGAAGAATAACTAAAATTATCTCTATTTATTTTTTTATTATTTATTATAAAACCTTGTCTAATTTCTAATTCTAAATCATTTATTTTTTCTTTTAGTCAAATTGATAAATCTGATAAAAAATAAACATATTCATCTCTATCAAAAGTATCAAATGATATTAATCTTTTAGTTTTAGGATTTGATTGTAAATAAAAATTTCTGTTAGACGTCAAAGGATAATCTATCTCAAATAAACTAAATTCCTTAATTAATTTATCTTTTAAACATTTTTTGAATGAATTTATATACTGAATTTTTTCTTTTAAATTCATTTTTTGTTGATATTTATTAATATCATTTAATATCATTATTTTTCCTTCATATGCGGAAATAGTAAAACATCTCTAATTGTTTGTTTTTCAGTTAATAACATAACAAGTCTATCAATTCCAATACCCACTCCACCCGTAGGAGGTAAGCCATATTCTAAAGCATTTATAAAATCAAAATCCATTTCACTAGCTTCATCATTACCTAATTCTTTTTCTTTTATTTGAGATTCAAATCTTTCATATTGATCAATTGGATCATTTAATTCAGAAAATGCGTTTGCTATTTCTTTTTTATTGATAAATAATTCAAATCTTTTTGTAAATCTTTCATCATTATAATCTTTTTTAGCTAACGGAGAAACTTCAATTGGATGTCCATAAACAAATGTTGGTTGGATGCATTTTTCCTCACAAAATTCTTCAAAAAATAAATTTATTATGTGTCCAACTGATCTTTGATGTTTTTCAACATGAATACCATTTTTCTCAGCAAGTTTTAATGCTTCATCTAAATGCATTTCTTTTCAGAAGTCAATTCCTATAGTTTCTTTGATAAAGTCAACCATATGAATTTTCTTAAATTCTTTATTTAAAAATATTTCTATTTTATTTTCCTCATCACCAAAAGTTACAACTTCCTTATTAACTTTTTTCGCAACATGTTTTATTATATTTTCAGTTAAATCCATTTGCTTTTCCATGTTCGAATATGCAGTATAAATTTCAATTGAAGTAAATTCAGGATTGTGTGTAGAATCCATTCCTTCATTTCTAAAGATTCTACCTATTTCATACACTTTTTCAAAACCACCAACTATTAGCTTTTTAAGGGGTAGTTCTGTAGCAATTCTTAAATAATAATCTCTATCTAAAGCATTATGATGAGTTATAAATGGTCTAGCTGCCGCTCCACCTAAAATTGGTGATAGAACAGGAGTTTCAACTTCGAAATAATCATTGCTATCAAGATAATTTCTAATTTCTTTTATGATAATTGATCTTTTAACAAATGTATCCAAAGATTGTTCATTCATTATTAAATCAACATATCTATTCCTTGATCTTAATTCTTCATCTTGTAAACCATGATATTTTTCTGGAAGAGGTTTTAATGATTTAGAAATTATATTTATTTCCTTTACTTTTATACTTAATTGACCTTTCATTGTTCTAAAAGCCGTACCAATAATAGTAACAATGTCTCCAATGTCTACAAATTTTTTATAATATTCGAAAACTTCTTTGTTTTCATCTTTATTAATATAAAACTGTAATTTACCATGAAAGTCTTTTATTACACCAAAAGTTTGTCTCATAGCCATAACTCTACCAGAAATTGTTCAAACTTTATCATCATGATGTTCTAAATCTTTAAAAGTTTCTTCAAATTGCTTTGTATTTGTAGTGTTATTAACAACTTCTACATGGAAAGGATTTTTATTGATTGAATCCAATTCCTCTAATTTTTTTCTTCTAGCAATTTCTTGATCTGTGAATGTTCTTTTCATATAATATTCTCCAAGTATATATAACTATTAAAATTATATAATATAAAAATAAAGTGTGATAAAATAATTAATATATTATTAATATGTATTTATTTAAAACAAAATATCTTTGTTTTATAATTATTTGATTAATTTTTAATGCAAATTATTAGAAATTTATAAATAAAAAATTGTTTTTTATTGAGGAAAATATATGAAGAAAAAAATACATAAATATTTGCTAATAACAACAT
>CASDUM010000078.1 GCA_949283985.1 uncultured Mycoplasmataceae bacterium
CTTACTTAATTCCAAAACAAAATATATTGAAATGAATCCAGTAGGAGAAATAATTTCTAAATCAACTGCTGATCTTGATTTATTTATAGTTAATATATGTAGATTAGGAGCATCCTTATTCATTTCTCCTTTTGTAATAATTGTTGCCTTCTTAATCATGTTTTTATTAGCTCCAATATTAGGATTAATATACTTAATATTTTCAATTGTGATATTTCTATCAACATTTTTATTTTCTAATAAGTCAAAAATTCATTTTATGGAACAACAAAATAGTATTGGAGAATTATCAAAAATTTCAAATGAACATATTACAAATAAAAAAGCTATATTAGTTCTAAATAAATCTGAATGATCTTCTAATCAATTTACACACGTTAACGATCACTTTAAAAATTCTATGAAGAAAGCCGAATATAGTGTTTCAAAAATATGACCTTTCGTTGAAGGTGTTGAGAACTTCATGGTAGGTTTATTATTCGGAATTGGAGTATTATTTATGGTTAATAATATTTCATCATATGGTGCGTTAACAAAGAACATTAACGTTGGTGTAATTATCACTTTCTTATTACTTTCGAGACAAATAAATGGAGAAATTGGAACTTTTTCTAGAATGTTGTCTATGATAGAGAAAGTAAAAAGTAGTTTTAATAGAGTTAATACATTGTTAGAAATTGAAATTGAAAAAAAAGATGATATTGATCAAAAAGAAATTAATTTAAAAGGTAACATTAAGTTTAATAATGTCTCTTTTGGATATTTTGAAAATAGAAAAGTTCTTAAAAATATATCCTTAGATATTAAAAAAGGTGAAAGAGTTGCATTTGTTGGTGAAACTGGTTCTGGAAAGTCTACAATTATTAGTTTACTAATGAGATATTTTGATGATTATACAGGTTCAATTAAAATAGATGGAATGGACATTAAATCTTTTTCAAAAACTTCATTAAGAAAAAATATATCTGTAGTTTTTCAAGATACTTTTCTTTTTAATGAAACTATTAAAGATAATATCTCTTTTGGAAAGAAAAATGCAACTGATGGTGAAATAATAAACGCATCAAAAGAAGTTAATTCAGATCATTTTATCAATTTAATGGAAAAAGGGTATAATCAAGTAATTGATGAATCAATAACATTATCTCATGGTCAGCAACAACTTTTATCATTGGCAAGAGCTTACATATCTAAATCACCTATTCTTATTTTAGATGAAGCAACTTCATCAATTGATCCAAATACAGAAAAAATAGTTCAGAATGGATTAGAAAAATTGATGAAAAACAAAACTTGTATAATGATTGCTCATAGATTATCAACTGTTAAAAATTGTGATAGAATAATAGTGCTTAGAAATGGTGAAATAGTGGAAATAGGAAACCACAATGAATTATTAAAGAAAAAAGGTGCATATTATAAGCTATATAATTCATCTACATCTAATAAGAAATTATTTACGACTTAAGTAATTTTAAAAACAATTAATTGATTTTTTTGTAAAGAAATTAGATTATAAGCTAGTTTTAAAATTATTTAATATTCAATTGTTAAAAATTTAAAAAATGGTGATTAAAATAAAAAGTTGACTAAGATTTTCGAATCTTAGTACTTATTTATTATATAAAACAACTATTGTTTTATCTTTTGACTTAATTAAATGAAAAATGATTAAAATAGTCAACATAAATCATATGGATGAAACAATAATTAGTGGTGTTCAATTATATATTTTTATAAACGATATATTTAGTAAGTTTTGGATGCATGTTATTTGCTCTGATGTTATTCCTATAGGTTTATATGTTAACAAATTTTGAAAATAGTTGTAGTATATTGTTCTTGTCTGTTCATTACTATCTTTAACAAAATCATACAATTTGATGATGTCACAACCTGTTCTTGTGTATATGAAATATTCATTTATATTATCTATTTTTAAAATTGTATCAATTATTATGAAGCATGATGAAATTGTTCATAATAATATAATTAGAGTTAAACGTATCCGAATATGTTTTTTGATATACCTATGAATAACAATCATCTTGATTTATATAACGGTGGATGATTTCGATTACCTAATAAGTATTCATCTTATTATTACTTTGACGTTTATTTAGAAGACGATGTTGTCAAAATTGATTTTGATAATGTTATTAATAATAAAGATTTTATTGATATTATCAGTGAATACGATTCGCCAACATATTATTACGGTAATCAACAGAAGTTGTTCCCTATTTCAAATTCGAAGTTTAATGGTTTGAATATAAAGTGGAGTACACCATCAATGGTAAATCCGATTAATGTATCATTCTATTCATCAAGAAACAAAAACAGAGAATTAATTGGTTCTTTTATCATCGGAGGAAGTAAAACATTTGGATGAAGAAACATAGTTTCTAGATTAATTCCTGAATCAAATCTTTCTGGGGTATATGACAAATTATATTACCTATATTAATTAAAATATATAGTAAATTATATTATTTGTAATTTAAATAATTCATAGGAATGTACATAATATTTGTAAAAAAAAGAATAAAATATACAACCAATTAGTTTTCTATTTGTCAACAAATTAATATTTTAATCCTTTTTGAACTACTAGTTTTAATATACTTTATTTCATAGAATGAAACAAAATATATTAAAAAAATAAGAACAACATATAAAAAACATTATTTGTAGACTAATTCCAAAATCTAATATTTAAAAATAGCATAATAAAATATATTACATATATAGAATATTAAAAACCATATAGTTGTAAAATAACAATTATATGGTTTATTTGTTTATATTAATAATTAATTGTTCTGGATAAATTTTAAATATTTTATTATCATTGTTATTTATTAAGTCATAAATAATATCTATAAATATTTTTTCAGCTTGATGTCCAATATCTATAATTGTTTTGTCTGAGTTGATTGAGTTGTTAAATACATGTCATTTAACTTCCCCGGTTATAAATATGTCTATTTTATCATCTAGTAGTAACTCAATTTCATTAGAACCTGAACCACCACAAATATAGATAATTTTATCTTTTAGGTTTTTAATCTCTTTGTTAGATTGATAATATTCACAAAGATTAAAAATATTTGATTTAATTGTTCCTCTACCAATAACACCGTAAAAATTTTTATTTTTTTTAATGCTAGTTAATTCTAATTTCTTTGCAAGTCCTATATTCATTCCTTTATTGCTTTTATCAAAATTAGTGTGTAAAGAAAGAAGCGATATATTATTTTTTTTACATAAAGAAATCATTTTCTTAATATTTTTTTTATTTGGTTGTTCATTAATATCTCCAATATACATTGGATGATGAGTTATTAACAATCCAATTTTATTTTTTATACAGTATTGAATAACTTGTAAATTAACATCTAATGCTATTAATACGTTTTTAGATAATTCTATTTTGTTATTAATAAATGATGAATTATCTCATTTATCTTGTTCATTTAAAGGGTAGATTTTTAACAAAAGACTAACTATTTCCTTATTTGTCATTTATTATCCTTTTTGCTTTTTTGCATATTGTTTTAATGTTTTTATTTAATTTAGATTTATCTAAATTGTGACTAATAAATGATTTTCATTTTTCTATGAATAATTTATTTTTATTCTTTATATTTATTCTTCCAAAAATTAAATCATTTTTAAATCTTGGTTTATACCCATCTTCTTTACTTAAGATTATAAACTCATAGATTATTCCTTTTTCCTTAATAAGATCTTCGTTTTTTATTTTTCATTTATTTTTTTTAGCTCATTCTCTTATAGAAGATTCATTATTATTAGGTTGAAGAATAAATTCTTTTATATTATTAAATTTATATCCTGAAATTATTTCAATAATTGTTTTGCCACCCATTCCCATAATGAAGCATTTATCAACTAAAAGTGATGAACCTATTTGACTAAGTCCATCACTTTTTATGTTATAAATTTTAGATATATATTTATTTTTAGAAGTCTCATTTTTACTTTGAATAAATGGACCTTCATTTTTTTCAATATTTATAACTCTAGATGATAAATCATTATCAATAATTAGTTTTGATAGTTTAGCATGATCTGAACCAACATCAATAATGACATTTTGCTTTTTATCTATAAAAGATAAAGCTTTATTAATCCTCATCTTTTACTAAACCTTTTAGTTTTGCAGATTTTGATGGGTGCTTTAATTTTCTTAAAGCTCTTGCTTCAATTTGTCTAATTCTTTCTTTTGTTAAATCATATTTAGCACCAACTTCTTCAAGTGTCTCAGGAGCTGAATATGGTCTTAATCCATATCTCATTCTAATGATGTCTTGTTCTTGCTCTGTTAATACACTATCAAATAATTGATCAATATATTCTCCAATAAGATTCTTCTTTGCGTATTCATCAGGTGTTAGAATATCACTATCCTTAACAAAATCAACAAATTGTGATTCTTCATCATTACCTATTGGTTTATCAAGAGAAACAGGTTCAATATTCATTTTTTTAATATTACTTATTTTTTTAGGAGTGAAACCATTAACTTGACCTCCCATTGCCTCACAAAGTTCCTCAATTGTTGGTTCTCTACCTAAATCTTGTGTTAGCGCCCTTTCTACTTTATTTAGTTTATTAATTGTTTCAACCATATGAACTGGGATTCTTATTGTTCTTCCCTGATCAGCGATTGCTCTAGTTATTGCTTGTCTTATTCATCATGTAGCATAAGTTGAAAACTTATTACCCATTTTATAATCAAATTTTTGAATTGCTTTCATTAATCCTAATGAACCTTCTTGGATTAAGTCTTCAATTTCAAGCCCCCTATTTAAATATTTTTTAGAAATAGATGTTACTAGTCTTAAGTTGGAAGTCATTAATTGATTAATTGCATATTGCCTATTTTCTGGGTCTGGGTCATTTAATAATTTAGCAAATTCAATTTCTTCTTGTGCTGAAAGCATTTTAGAAGAACCTAATACACCTAAATAAGCTTTAACGCCGTCATTTACTTTATCTGTTGTATTAGCATGAAAATTATTTAACTCTTCAATTTGGAAGTCAATTTTTTCAGCAACATCATCTCTTACTTTATTAATGAATGAATCAGTTAAAGATTCAACTTTACTAACATCTGTAATTGTAACACCATCACTTTTAAGTTGAATCATTAAGTCTTTTAATTGATCGTTGTCAAAATTTAATATTTGAAAGTGTTCAATAATTTCACTTAGATTAGTTTTAAATTTTTTCTTTTTTCTGCTTGATAATTCATCTATAAAACTATTATAAACATTTTCAAATTTATCCTCATTATCCAAAATGTTACTTCCAATATTTTCTAAAACTCTTGATTCGAATACTTTGTTACTAATTAAATTTTCATCA
>CASDUM010000079.1 GCA_949283985.1 uncultured Mycoplasmataceae bacterium
TTATTTTCTTCATGGTTAGGTAGTAAATCCAATTGAACATTTTCTTTTAGTAATTCTTCTTTTTTATAATATCCATAATAAATTACTGGTTCTTTTGGAAAGCTGTTAAAATTTGGTAATTGTTCTTTTTTTAGTAATTTTAATGATTTCAAAAAATTTAATATATACATAATTGTGCTCCTTTATAATGATTTTACAATTATATAATATTTTGCTAAATAGTGTAAACATGTGCATGATGAGATAATAGATAGGAGGGGGATTTTATTGAAAGAAATATTAGTAAAAAATAAATATGTAAAGGTTTGGATTTGTCAAGACTAAATTTTAATAGATTTTGCAATAATCAGTTTTAAATAATTGATACAAACTTAATATCAAAGTTATGTTGGTATTTTGAATACTGTTTTCATATTTTTAACAGTTATACATGATTCTTAGTTTATATTATTTAACAATTTTTTTAATTAATTTAGAAAATCAAATAATTGATTTGAAATATATCTTCTTTTATAAGTATATTAAAATATATATTATTTTACTTTTTGAATTAAAAGTATTCTGAAATTCAACGTTTAAATATTAACATTTAAGAGTAGAGATATGATATACAGAAAAAACGATAATCAGTTAAAGATTATCGCTTTAGGCTTTAAGCCAACTCTCTCTATTTGGAGTGTACATGGTTAATAATGTACATTTCATTAGTGTCGAAAAACAATATAAATTTTCAAAGACACCACATTAACATAAGCGGAGTTATATTATTTGTTTTGAAGAAAGAATATCTTTTAAAGTTGTTAGAGAAGAATCTATTTCAGCTCCATAAGAATCATTAAAATCTCTTTTTACAGATTTTAAAGGATTATTTACACAATCTTCTGGATCAATAAAGCAACTCTTTATGTCATTAATTGAGAATAAATTTTCATTGTTTATTTCATGTCCACTAATTTCCAAATATTGATTATTTGTAATTAGCCCTTGAAAAATCATATTACTACCTCCAATATATAATATATCATAAATTTTATTCATTTCAAATAAAAAAGTATAACCAAATGAATTATTTAGATATATCTTATTATATGCAATTATTTTTAATAATTTTCGCTCTTTTTAATAAAAATGTTGCTGAACTTTTCTTATTAGAAAAATATATAGTAATAAACTTCATGATCAGTCTTTAAGATATAATATCATCAAAGTTATATATAAGAATATATTTTCAAACAATGATAACTCTACTAGTAGATTCATGATTCTTTTGGAAGATTATTAAGTCATAAAATAAAGAGCAATAAAATCCTTAAAAAGAGCGATAATTTTTAATAGCTAAAAAAACTTTACTAAATATGTATTTTGACTTTATAATATATATAGTAAATAGGAGGAAAGATATGTCAACAGAAGAAAATTTTTGTGAATATGATGCTATTTTGAAAGAACAAAATTATTATTTTTATTCTCCTACAATACAATTTCTTTTAAATAGCATAGAAGATGAAAAAGTTAATAGAAAAAACCAGTTAAAAGTTATTGGAATTGATGCGGGTTCTGGATATGGTAAGTCATATAATGCAAAATATCTATATAATATAATTAATAAGAAAAAAGCGTTTGATGTTATTAGTGATAAAAAGGCGAAAATACAAATACCTTCAGGTATTTTAGAAAATACAGCTATTTATATTTCTTTGGAACAATATGATAGTGACTATTCTTTTGAACACATCTTATATATTTTTTATGAAACAATAATGAAATTTATTGAAAAATATAATAAGGAACTAGAACAATATGAACTTGATTTTGTTCAAATTAATGATGTCATAAAAACTCTTAGGAAAAACATGATAGAAATTACAAAATATGTTATGAAAAAAACTTCATTTGCTCCTTTAGTTGAAATAAGTAATATGATTAAGACTTCTTATAATGAGTTAAAGAAATCATCATCTATGGTACCTCAATTTGAATCTGAAAAAGCAACATTAAAAAAACATCAAAAATTTCAAGAGGATTTAAAGTCAATACTTGATCTTGTTTCTAAAATAAATCCTATCATTATTATTGATAATATTGATAAATGTAAACCAAAATTTACTGTAGAATTTATAGAAACTGTAAAGTATATATTTAAAGATCAAAAAATTGCTTTTCTTTTTATGATTGATTTTGAATATTTAAAA